>NZ_JARAVK010000098.1:0-32269 GCF_033792765.1 Streptomyces sp. PA03-6a
TGTGTTTGTCTATTTTTGTGTCTTTGTGCTCTGTCGTTTTTTCCTCTCTTGTGCCGCCGTTGCGTTCGCTTTTCCTTCCCTGCCCTTACCCTCGGCCTTTCCTCCCTGTCCTCTCCCGTTGCGTTTGCGCTTGTGTTTCCGCGTGTCGTTCTTGTCGTCCCTGTCTTTCTCGCCGCCCCTCCCGTGGCGGTGGCGGTCGTTCCGACTGGAACGACGACGGCGCCAGCGGTCGCGGCGGCGACGACAACGGCGACGACGATGACGACAACGGCAACGACAACGGCAACGGCAACGGTGGAGGCAAGGGCGGCAAGGGAGGCGGTAAGGGCGGCAACGGTAACAACAGCGACAACGGCGACAACGCGACGTACAAGGACAAGGACGACAACAACGGGAAGGGCAGCAGTAAGGGCAGTAAGGGCAGCAAGGGCAGCAAGGGCAAGAGCGGAAAGGACAGCAAGGGCAACAAGGGCGGAAAGGGCCACGACAAGGGCCACCACAAGAAGTACAAGAAGCACCACAAGAAGCAGTGCAACAAGCACGGCTACCGGTTCAGCTTCAGCTACAAGTACAGCGTGAGCTATGGCTATGGCGTTGGGTTCGGCAAGGGCGTCCACGCCCTCGGTCTCGGCAAGGGCCTCAACGACTTCGACTACGGGTTCGGTGACAAGTCCGGCCGCGGCTACGGCGGTCTGTACAGCTCGGGTTCGCTGAACGTGCTCATCTGACGCGGGGCTGCCGCCGGGTACGACGAGGGCCGGGAGGAACGTTGTGTTCCTCCCGGCCCCGCGTACGTGCGCTTCGCGTCAGCCGAGGTCGGACGCGTTGATGTAGCCGCTCTTGACCAGCAGCTTCTGGTAGTTGCCCTTGTCGACGCCGACCGGGGAGATCAGGTACGACGGCACGATCTTGTTGCCGTTGTCGTACGTGTCCTTGTCGTTGATCTCGGGCTGCCGGCCGCCGAGGATGTCCTGGGCCATCTGGACCGCGCGGGCCGCGAGCTTGCGGGTGTCCTTGTAGACCGTCATGGACTGATCGCCCTTGATGATCTCCTTCACCGAGTCGACCTCGGCGTCCTGGCCGGTGATGACCGGCATCGGCTTGGCCGTGGTGCCGTAGCCCCCGGTCTTCAGCGCCTGGATGACGCCGCGGGCGATGCCGTCGTTGGGGGCGAGGACGGCGTCCACGGTGGAGCTGCCCTTGTAGTGGTTCCTCAGCCGGGTCGCCATCGTCTCGGTGGCGATCGCCGCGTCCCAGTGGAACGTCGCCACCTGACTCAGGCGGGTCTGGTCGCTCTTCACGACCAGCTGACCCTTGTCGATGTACTTCTGCAGGACGTCCATCGCGCCCTTGAAGAAGAACGAGGCGTTGTTGTCGTCGGGGTCGCCGGCGAAGACCTCGAGGTTGTACGGCCCGTTGCCGGACTTCAACCCGAGCTTCCGCTCGATGTACTCGCCCTGGATCGTGCCGACCTGGGCGTTGTTGAAGCTCGCGTAGTAGTCGACGTTGCTGGAGCCCAGCAGGAGGCGGTCGTAGGCGATGACCTTGACGCCCGCCCTCGACGCCTTCTGGAGGGCGTCGCCGAGCTCGAATCCGTCGACCGCTCCGATGATCAGGAGCTTGTCGCCCCGGTCGATCATCGCCTCGACCTGGTCGACCTGCGTGTTGACCTTGTCGTCGGCGTACTGCAGGTCGGTCTTGTACCCCTGGGCCTTGAACAGCTTGGACATGTTGTCGCCGTCGGCGATCCAGCGGGTCTGCTTCTTGGTGGGAAGGGCGATGCCCACCGTGACTTCGCCGCCCTGCCCGCCCGAATCGCCGCCGCAGCCGGTGGCCGCTGCCGTCAGGGAGAAGGTGAGGACCACCAGGGACACGGTACGCAGCCTGGCAGTTCTGCCAGCGTGCATGGGACTCAGTTCCTTTCGGGCCGAACAAAAGTGTGCTCTCATCGCCCACCCCCGAGAGCGACAGTGTCCGGGCCCGTCACGGAGATCCGTGGCAGCCCAGCGATCCGCCGGAGCCCGGTGAACTGCTGATGCGTCAGGCCCGAGGAATGCTGTGGGAGGACGACGGCAGCACGCCGCGCTCCCGGTCCCGGCGAGGCCCGTGACCACCGGACCCCACCTGGACGGATACCTCGAAGTTGGATCCGGACAATAGCACAGCCACTCGTACGGACGTTCAGCCGACCGGCACCGCGTTCGGGCTCGCCTGGGTTCCGCTCCCGGGGACCGGCTCGGAGGCGTCGGCGCCCAGCGCGACGATCCGGTTGTCCGCGTCGACGTGCACCACCCGCGGCCGCAGCGCACGGGCCTCCGCGTCGTCGACCTGCGCGTAGCTGATGAGGATGACCAGGTCCCCGGGGTGCACCAGATGCGCGGCGGCACCGTTGATGCCGATCACCCCGGAGCCGCGGCGGCCCTCGATGACGTAGGTCTCCAGTCGGGCGCCGTTGGTGATGTCCACGATGTGGACCAGCTCGCCGGGCAACAGGTCGGCGGCGTCCATCAGATCGGCGTCGACGGTGACGGAGCCGACGTAGTGCAGGTCGGCCTCGGTCACGGTGGCACGGTGGACCTTGGACTTGAACATGGTGCGCAGCACGGCTCACACTCCTGATGCGGACGGTCGCGTCCCGGTCGGGGTACGCGCCTGATAAGGCCATGGTAGTCGGCGCGAACCACCGGCCCCGAGGTACCCGTTCGCGTCAGTGACTGCCGCTTCCGCCCCACCTCTAGGCAAGTGGACCAATAGCCGGATATCTTCCCTGCCTGCCGCCTCGCCGCGGCGTGGCACAGGCTCGGGGAAGGGGCGCCGTGCGCGAGTTCAGCCTTCCGCCCCGGGCGGAGCAACTGCGGTCGGGGGGACTCGCCGACTCGGTGTACGACGCGGCCGACAGGCGCCCGGACGCGGCCGTCCTGGCCCGGCGCGAGGGGCACGAGGGCGACCGCTGGCAGGAGGTCGGCGCCGCGGCCTTCCGCGACGAGGTGGCCGAACTGGCCCGCGGTCTGGTGGCGGACGGTGTCCGCTTCGGCGAGCCGGTGGCGGTGATGGCCCGCACCCGGTACGAGTGGACGCTGTTCTCCTACGCGCTGTGGTCGGTGGGCGCCCGGATCGTCCCCGTCTATCCCACCTCCTCGGCCGAGCAGGTCCGCTGGATCCTCGCCGACTCCGGGGCGGTCGCGGTCGTCGTCGAGCACGAGGACCACGCCATGACGGTGGGCGCCGTCTGCGACACGCTGCCCGCGCTGCGCCGGATCTGGCAGTTGGACGCAGGGTGCGTCCCGTGGCTGGCGGCGCTGGGCCGGCAGGTCCACCCGGTGATGCTGGACCAGTTGCGCTGGGCGGTCGAGCCGCAGTCGGTGGCGGTGATCGCCTACACCTCGGGCACCACGGGGCCGCCCAGGGGCTGCCTGATCACCCACGCCAACCTCGCCGCCGAGTGCGACACGCTGCTGGCCGGGTACGGTTCGATCTTCGCCCCGCCGGGGGTGCGGCCGTCGGTGCTGGCGTTCCTGCCCATGTCGCACATCTACGGGCTGATGGTGACCACCTGCGCGGTGCGCGGCGGCGTGCTGCTCGGTCACCAGCCCGACCTGACCCCCGGCGAACTCCTCCCGGCGTTCCGTTCCTTCCGGCCGACCATCCTGCTCGCCGTCCCGTACGTCTACGAGAAGATCATCCAGGGCGCGCGGAACACCGCCGCCCGCGGCGGCAAGGCCCATGTCTTCGACCGGGCGGCGAACGTGGCGGTGCGCTACGCCGAGGCCGTGGAGCGGCACGCACTGGGCTCGGGTCCGGGGCCGGGACCGCTGCTGCGGGCGGCGCACTCGGCGTTCGACCGGATGGTCTACGGGCGGATCCGGGACGTGCTGGGCGGGCGCGTGCACTACACCGTCTCGGGCGGGTCCCCGCTCAGCCGGGAGCTGGCGCTGCTGTTCGCGGGTGCCGGGCTCACCATCTACGACGGGTACGGGCTGACCGAGACCACGGCCGCGGTGACCGCGCAGCCGCTGGGGAAGGTGCGCTTCGGCACCGTGGGCCGGCCGCTGCCGGGCAGCGCGGTGCGGATCGCACCGGACGGCGAGGTGCTGGTGCGGGGGACGACGGTCTTCGCCGGCTACCACGCCGACCCGGTCGCGAACCACGAGGTGTGGCGCCGCGGCGGCTGGATGGCCACCGGCGACATGGGCTCTCTCGACCCGGACGGGTACCTGACGATCACCGGGCGGAAGAAGGACATCATCATCACCAGCGGCGGCAAGAGCGTGGCGCCGCTGGTGCTGGAGGAGCGGCTGCGGGCGCACCCGCTGGTCTCGCAGTGCATCGTGGTCGGCGACAACAGGCCCTTCGTCGCGGCGCTGATCACCCTGGACCGCGAGGCCGTCCAGCTGCGGACCGCGATGGCCGAGCCTGACGTGCACGCCGAGGTCCAGCGCGCGGTGTCGATGGCCAACGCGGCGGTCTCGCGGGCCGAGTCGATCCGGGCGTTCCGCATCCTGCCGCACGAGTTCTCGGTGGAGAACGGGATGCTGACGCCCTCGCTGAAGCTCCGCAGGAACACGATCGTCAGCGAGTACGCGGCGCAGATCGAGTCGATCTACGCCTCTCCGGCCCCCTGACCGGCTCCGCCGGCGCCGCCCCCGTCCAGCAGCCGGCGCAGCCGGTCGAGGAACGTCCGCTGGGCGGAGAGGATCTTCCCGTGGGCGGCCGGGCCGAGCGGGAACCACGCGGCCCGGTCGACCTCGGGGAACTCCCGGACCCGGCCCGAGCCCCGGGGCCACTCCATGGAGAAGGTCCCGGGCACCACAAGGCCGGTGTCGAGGTCGCCCTCCAGCGCCCAGACGGTCACGACCTTCCCGCCCGGCTGCAGGTTCTCGCCGAGCGGCAGCAGCTCGCCCTGCGGCACGGGCAGGCCCAGTTCCTCCAGGAACTCGCGCCGGGCGGCCGCCTCGGCGGTCTCGTCGGGCTCGTACTCGCCCTTGGGGATGGTCCAGGCCCCGGCGTCCTTGGACGACCAGAACGGGCCGCCCATGTGGGCCAGCAGCACCTCGGGCGCGCCGCGCGGGGTGCCGCGGAAGAGCAGGATCCCCGCGCTGCGCTTGACCGCCTTGTCCGCCATCCGACCAGTGTGGCCGGTCAGCCGCGGGCCAGCCACAGGTCTGGGCCGAAGACCTCGTAGTGCACGTCCGCGGCGGGCACGCCGCGTTCGATGAGCTGGCTGCGCACGGCGCGCATGAAGGGCAGCGGGCCGCACAGGTAGGCCCGCAGGCCGTCCGGCAGGTCGACGCCGGACAGGTCGACCCGGCCGGTGCGGTCGCCGGGGACGGCGTCGGTGCCCGGGTCCTCGTACCAGAAGTGGGCGCTGCCCCCGGGGAGCTTCTCGGTCAGGGCGCGGTGGTCGGCGGCGTGGGCGTGGTGCCCCGGCGTACGGTCGCCGTGGACGACGGTCACGGGGGCGCCGTAGCCGTCGCCGGCGAGCCGGTGCAGCATGGCGAGCATCGGGGTGCAGCCGATGCCGGCGGAGGCGAGCAGCAGGGGCCCGCCGTCGTCGTGGAGGACGATGTCGCCGTAGGGGGCCGACAGCTCGACGAGGGCGCCCTCGCCCACGTGGTCGTGGAGGTGGCCGGAGACCTCGCCGGCCGGGTCCCCGGCGACGCCGCGCTCGCGCTTGACGGTGATCTGCCGGGTGGTGTCGCCGGGCGCGCCGGAGAGGCTGTACTGCCGGATCTGCCGGGCGCCGTCGGGGAGTTCGACGCGCACCGAGACGTACTGGCCGGGGCCGAAGTCGGGCAGCGGCAGGCCGTCCGCGGGACGGAGCCGGAGGGAGACGACGTCCTCGGTCTCCTGCACCTTCGCGGCGACCTCCCAGGGGCGCCAGGTGTCCCCGGCGAGGACGCCGTGCTCGGCGTAGAGCCGCTGCTCGATGGCGATGAGGGCGTTGGCCATCAGCCAGTAGACCTCGTCCCAGGCGGCGGCGACCTCCTCGGTGACGGCGTCGCCCAGCACTTCGGCGATGGCGGCGAAGAGGTGCTCCTGCACGATGTGGTACTGGCCGGGGGTGATGCCGAGCGACGCGTGCTTGTGGGCGATGCGGGAGAGCATCGCGTCGGGGCGCTGTCCGGGGTGCTCGACCAGGACGGTGGCGAAGTGCGCGATGGCTCCGGCGAGCGCCTCGCGCTGCGTGCCGGCCGCCTGGTTGCCGCGGTTGAACAGGTCCCTCAGCAACTCGGGGTGGGCGGCGAAGAGCCGGTCGTAGAAGAGCGCGGTGATCTCGGAGATCGCGCCGCCGACGGCGGGCAGGGTGGCGCGGACGGTCGCTGCGGACTTCTCGCTGAGCATGGACGGCTCCCTAATTGGTATCTGATATTCGCATTAAAGGGCGTGCAGAGACCCGCCCTCGGCGGGCGGTCGGTTCGGATGGGCCGGATCAGCCCCGCGGACCGGGCGGGCCGGAGCCGACCAGCCCCACCAGGACGGGTCCGGTGGGCGCGGCGGTCAGATCGGCGACGGTGAGCGGGTCCAGGGAGGCGTAGAAGGCCTCCTGCGCCCGGCGCAGCGCGCCGCGCAGCCGGCAGGCGCCGGCGAGCGGACAGGGTGTCTCGCCCTCGCAGTCCACGACGTCGCCGACACCCTCCAGCTCCCGCACCAGGCGGCCGACCGAGGCCGCCCGCCCGGCGGCGGTGAGCTCCAGGCCACCGCCGCGCCCCCGGCGGGTCTCGACGACCCCCAGGTGCTGCAGCCGGGCCACCACCTTGGCCAGGTGCGAGTACGGGACCCGCATCGCCTCGGCCACGTCCCGGGCGGTGGACGGCTCGTCCTTGACGGACAGGGCCATCACCGCGCGGAGCGCGAGGTCGGTGGACTTCGTCAGGCGCATGCCTTGAGGCTAGATAATGCGCATCAGGGATTCAAGTTAAGGGGGGGTCGTGCGGCCCACGTCACACGTACTCCGTGGCGGCGTCCAGCAGCCAGTCGGCCAGGTAGCCGGCGAAGGAGGAGCGGACCAGCACCCAGAAGCCCGCCCGCACCTCCTCCCTGGCCACCAGCACCACCTGGGCGCGGGCCAGCGCGGTCTGCGCGCAGCGGCCGGGGGTGAACACCCGCGGGTGCAGGTCGAGCGAGCAGCCGTGGGCCAGCAGGTCGCGGGCGCGGGGGCCGGAGACCAGCAGGGTGGTGCGCTGGGCGGAGACCTCGGTGACGGAGACGTGCGCCTCGCCCGCGGCCTTGCGCAGACGGGCCTCCAGGTCCTCCTGGGCGCCGGGCGGCCCGACGACCAGCCACTGGTCGGGGCCGAGCCACAGGACCGCCAGGTCCCCGGTGCGGACGGCCGTGCACGGCTCCAGGGGCAGCGGTGCGCCCAGGGCGAGCCCGGCGGCCTCTGCGGCCGGGCCCCCGGGGTCCAGGCGCAGGTCGATCTGCGTGAGGAAGGGCAGTTCGGCCAGGCGCAGGGCGCCTCCCGAGGCGCGGGTCGTGGCGGCGAGCCGGCCGGCCGCGGCCGACAGCGGACTGAGCCGGGCGACGGTGTCAGCCATCACGGCGGGCCCCCTCGGGGTCGTAGAGGACGGGGGAGGCGACGGTCACGGGCACCAGACGGTCGCCGACGGGCGCGTACAGCCGCTCCCCCACCCGCTGCCGACCGCCCTTGACCAGGGCGAGCGCGAAGGTGCGGCCCAGGGCGGCACTGCGGTAGCTGGAACTGACGTGGCCGAGCGCCGGAACGGGCGGTCCGGGCGGCACCGGGTCCGCGACGAGGTGGGTGCCCTCCGGGAGCAGCAGGCCCGGGTCCTCGGGCAGCAGGCCGACGAGGTGCTTGCGGTCGGGGCGTGCGGTGTCGGTGCGGGCGTGCGACCGCTTGCCGATGAAGTCGCGCTTCTTCTTCGACACGACCCAGCCCATGCCGAGGTCCTGCGGGGTGACCGTGCCGTCGGTGTCCTGGCCGACGATCGGATAGCCCTTCTCGGCGCGCAGCACGTGCATCGTCTCGGTGCCGTACGGGGTGGCGCCCGCGGCCCGCACCGCCTCCCACAGGGCCGTAGCCCGCCAGGGCGGGACGTTGATCTCGTACGCGAGCTCCCCGGAGAAGCTGATCCGGCACACCCTCGCCGGCAGCCCCGCCACCGTCGCGTCGCGCCAGGCCATGAAGGGGAAGTCGGCGTTGTCCACGGCCAGTCCGGGGGCGAGCGCGCCCAGCACCTCGCGCGAGCGCGGGCCCACGAGGGCGACGGTGGCCCACTGCTCGGTCACCGAGGTGCAGTGGGCGCGCAGTTCCGGCCACTCGGTCTGCAGCCACTCCTCCATCCAGTCCAGGACGGCGGCGGCGTTGCCCGTGGTCGTCGTGACCAGGAAGCGGTCCTCCGCGAGCCGGATGACCGTGCCGTCGTCGAAGACCATGCCGTCCTGGCGGCACATGACGCCGTAGCGGATCATCCCCGTGCGCAGGGTGGACATCAGGTTGGTGTAGAGCCGGTCCAGGAACTCCGCCGCGTCCGGGCCCTGGACGTCGATCTTGCCGAGGGTCGAGGCGTCCATGAAGGCCACGTCCTCGCGGGCGGCCCGGCACTCGCGCAGGACGGCCGCCGCCATGTCCTCGCCGGGGCGCGGGTAGTACCGGGGGCGTTTCCACTGCCCCACGTCCTCGAAGACCGCGCCGCCGGCGAGGTGGAGGTCGTGCAGCGCGGTCACCCGGACCGGGTCGTGGAGCGCGCCCCGGTCGCAGCCCGCGAGCGCGGCGAAGGACACCGGCGCGTACGGGGGGCGGTATGTCGTCGTGCCGAGCGCGGACACCTCCACGCCGAGCAGGCCCGCGACGACGCCCGAGGCCAGGACGCCGGAGGTCTTCCCCTGGTCGTTCGCGGTGCCCGCGGTGGTGTACCGCTTGGTGTGCTCCACCGAGCGCATCCCCGTACCGGCCGCACGCGCCAGGTCGGCCACGGTGACGTCGCGCTGCAGGTCGACGAAGCGCGGGCCGGGGGCCGGGACGGGGACGTCGAAGAGGACGGTCGGCGGGCGCCCGGGTCCCGGCTCAGCCGGCGGGACGAGGGGCCGCGCCGGCGTGAAGCCCTCGGCCGCGAGCGCCCGGGCGGCGGCCGCCACGCCCTCCGCGGGCGTGGCGGCGAACTCCACGGCCTGGTGCGTCGATCCGGGCACCGGGACGAAGGTGCCGAGGGCCCCGTCGTACCGCAGGGCGCCGCCCGCCTGGCTGTAGAGGTGGCCCACGGGGTTCCAGCCGCCCGAGACCAGCAGCAGGTCGGCCTCGATCCGCCGGTCGCCCACCAGGACGGCCGTCAGCCGGTCCGTCCCCTCGGTGCCGGTGACGTACGCGCCGTCACGGGCGTCGACCACCGCCGCGATCTCCACGCCGGCGGCGGCCAGGTCGCGCACGACGTCGCCGGTGCTGTCGTTGGTGGTGAACACGACGGCCCTGCGCCCGGGTACGACGCCGTAGCGGCGGACGTAGGCGCGGGCCGCGCCGGCCAGCATGACGCCGGGACGGTCGTTGTCGGGGAAGGCCAGCGAACGCTCGTGCGCGCCGGTGGCGAGCACGACCCAGCGGGCGCGGACGCGGTGGACGCGTTCGCGGGACACGTGGACGGGGGCGGCGGCGCCGAGGTGGTTCGTGCGGCGCTCGACGGCGAGGACGTGGTTGTCGTCGTAGTGGCCGAAAACCGTCGTACGGCGCAGGACGCGGATCCCGGGTTCGGCGGCGAGGAGGGCCTCGGTCTCCGCGGCCCAGTCCAGGTGCCGTCCGCTGCCGAGGAGGCTGCCGCCCGGTTCCGGCTGGTCGTCGGCGAGGATCACCCGCGCCCCGCTGCCGGCCGCCACGGCCGCCGCCGCCAGCCCGGTGGGGCCCGCGCCGACGACCAGCAGGTCGCAGTGGGCGTGGACGGCGTCGTAGCGGGCCGGGTCGGGCTCGGTGGCGAGCCGGCCCCGACCGGGCAGGCCGGTCGCCACGAGGCCGTCGTACAGCTCGACGGTCGTCGCGGGCAGCATCGGTTCCGGGAATGGGAACTCGATCTGCACCAGGGCGTTGGGCTCCTCCACCCCGGCGGAGAAGATGCCGCGCGGACGCCCCAGCCTGATGCCGGTACCGGTGGCGACGACCCCGTGGGCGAGCAGCGCGGAGGCCAGGGTGTCCCCGCGGTAGCCGGTGTACGTGGTGCCGTCGAAGGTGAACGTCAGGGGCGTGGCGCGGTCGATCCGCCCGCCCTCGGCGAGCCGGAAGGGCTGTGCCGGGTCACGCGCCGGCCGCAGGGCGGGGGCCGGGGCGGCCGGCGCGCGCGACGCCGCCGGGCCGACGGCCGTTGACGGGCCGGGGTCCGGGGCGGACGCGCCGTTGACGAAGCGGTTCGTCGCCGTGTCGCGCACCGCGTCGAACCAGCGGCGGCAGCCCGCGGCGTGCATCCAGCGTTCGGCGAAGGGACCCTTGGGGTTGTCGCGGAAGAAGAGGTGGCGGGCCCACTCCTCGTCCGTCAGGGCCGCCGGGTCCCGCGGGTAGGCGAGGTGCGCCTGACCGCCGTAGTGGAACTCGGCCTCGTCGCGGGGCCCGCACCAGGGGCAGGGGATGAGCAGCATCGATCGGGCTCCTCAGTGGGCGACCGCGGCCGCGCCGTGCTCGTCGACGAGCGCGCCGGTGGTGAATCGTTCGAGCGAGAAGGGCGCGGCCAGGGCGTGCGGGCTGTCGTGGGCGATGGTGTCCGCGTAGACCCAGCCCACCCCGGGGGTGGCCTTGAAACCGCCGGTGCCCCAGCCGCAGTTGAGGTAGAGGCCGTGGACCGGGGTGAGGCCGACGATCGGCGAGGCGTCCGGGCTGACGTCGACGATGCCGCCCCAGGTGCGCAGCAGGTGGGCGCGGGCGAAGACCGGGAAGAGTTCCAGTGCGGCGGCCATCTGCCGCTCGATGACGTGGAACGCGCCGCGCTGGGTGTAGGAGTTGTAGGCGTCGATGCCCGCGCCCATGACCAGTTCGCCCTTGTGGGCCTGGCTGACGTACACGTGCACCGCGTTGGACATGACGACCGTGGGGTGCACGGGCTCCAGCAGCTCGCTCACCAGCGCCTGCAGCGGGTGGCTCTGCAGCGGCAGGTCGAAACCGGCCATCCGCGCCAGCACCGAGGTGTGGCCGGCCGCGCAGAGCGCCACCTTGCCCGCGGCGATGGGCCCGAGGTTCGTCCGTACGCCGGTGACCCGGCCGTCGTGGACGTCGATGCCGGTCACCTCGCAGTTCTGGACGAGGTCGACACCGGCCGCGTCGGCCGAGCGGGCCAGGCCCCAGGCCACGTGGTCGTGCTTGGCGATCCCCGCGCGGGGCTGGTAGGTCCCGCCCATCACCGGGTACCGCACGTCCGGCGAGGTGTTGACGATCGGGCAGACCTTCTTCACCTGCGCGGGGTCGAGCCACTGGGCGTCGACTCCGTTCAGCCGGTTGGCCTCGACCCGGCGGACGCCGTCTCGTACGTCCTGGAGGCTGTGGGCGAGGTTGAGGACCCCGCGCTGGGAGAACAGGATCGGGTAGTCCAGTTCCTCCTCCAGGCCCTCCCACAGCTTCAGGGCGTGCTCGTAGATGCCCGCGCTCTCGTCCCAGAGGTAGTTGGAGCGGATGATCGTGGTGTTGCGGGCCATGTTGCCGCCCGCGAGCCAGCCCCTCTCCAGCACGGCCACGTCGGTGATGCCGTGGTTGCGCGCCAGGTAGTGCGCGGTGGCCAGGCCGTGCCCGCCGCCGCCGACGACGACCACGTCGTAGGAGCGCTTGGGTTCGGGCGTGCGCCAGAGGAACTCCGGGTGCTCGGGGAGGTCGGCACCCGGGGTGCGCGGGGTCATCGGGCGTCGTCTCCGTCCTGCGGCAGGTGCGGGTAGAGCGGGTGCGCGGCGGCGAGCGCCTCGGTGCGGGCCCGCAGGGCGGGCAGGTCGGGCGCGGGGCTCAGGGCGAGCGCCATGACGTCGGCGACCTCGGCGAAGTCGTCCTCGGTGAAACCGCGGGTGGCCAGGGCGGGCGTGCCGATGCGCAGCCCCGAGGTGACCATGGGCGGGCGCGGGTCGAAGGGGACGGCGTTGCGGTTGACGGTGACGCCGATCGAGTGCAGCAGGTCCTCGGCCTGACGGCCGTCGAGGGCGCAGGCGCGCAGGTCGACGAGGACGAGGTGCACGTCGGTGCCTCCGGTGAGCACCGACACGCCCGCCCGCGCGGCGTCGTCCCGCGTCAGGCGCTCGGCCAGGATGCGGGCACCGGCCAGGGTGCGGGCCTGGCGTTCCCTGAACTCCTCCCCGGCGGCGACCTTGAAGGAGACCGCCTTCGCGGCGATCACGTGCTCCAGAGGGCCGCCCTGCATACCGGGGAAGACCGCCGAGTTCAGCTTCTTGGCGAGATCGGCGTCGTCGGTCAGGATCACTCCCCCGCGCGGTCCGCCGAGCGTCTTGTGGGTGGTCGTGGTGGTGACGTGGGCGTACGGGACGGGGTTCGGGTGGAGCCCTGCGGCGACCAGGCCCGCGAAGTGCGCCATGTCGACCAGGAGCAGCGCCCCGACCTCGTCGGCGATGCGGCGGAAGGCGGCGAAGTCCAGCTGCCGGGGATACGCCGACCAGCCCGCGATGATCATCTTCGGGCGGTGTTCCTTGGCGAGCCGCTCGACCTCGTCCATGTCGACCCGGTGGTCGGTCGCGGAGACGTGGTACGGGACGACGTCGAGCATCTTCCCGGAGTAGTTGAGCCGCATCCCGTGCGTGAGGTGGCCGCCGTGCGCGAGGTCCAGCCCGAGCACGGTGTCGCCGGGCCGCAGCAGGGCGAAGAGCACGGCGGTGTTGGCCTGCGCCCCGGAGTGCGGCTGGACGTTGGCGTGGGCGGCGCCGAAGAGGGCCTTGACGCGCTCGACGGCGAGCCGCTCGGTGACGTCGACGTGCTCGCAGCCGCCGTAGTACCGGCGGCCGGGGTAGCCCTCTGCGTACTTGTTGGTCAGCACCGAGCCCTGGGCCTCCATGACGGCGGCGGGCGCGAAGTTCTCCGAGGCGATCATCTCCAGGGTGGACCGCTGACGGGCCAGTTCGGCGCGCAGCGCGGCGTGCACCTCGGGGTCGACTTCGGACAGGCGGGCGGTCAGCGGGTTCATGCGCGGGGCTTCCTCTCAGCGGCGGCGTCGGAGGTCTCGCGGTGGTGCCGTCCGCGGGATGTCAGCCGCGGAGGCGGGACATGGCCGGGTCGAACAGCGGCTCCGCGGCGACCCGCGCCGCCACGCGCCGGTCGAAGTAGGCGATGTCGAGGGCGCGCCCCGGCACGGCGAGCTCCGCCGGCAGCCAGGCGTAGGCGATGCCCTTGCCGACCGTGTAGCCGTAGGCGGCGCTGGTGACGTAGCCGACGGGCCGGTCGCCGTCGTACACCGGTTCCTTGCCCATCACCACGGAGCCCGGGTCGTCGACGGTCAGGCAGGTGAGCCTGCGCCGCGCTTGGTCCCGGCGCCGGGCGAGCGCGGCCTTGCCGGTGAAGTCGTCCTTGTCCTCCCTGACGGCGAAGGCGAGGCCGGCCTCGTAGGGGTCGTGCTCGAAGGTCATGTCGGTGCCGAAGGAGCGGTACCCCTTCTCCAGACGCAGGCTGTTGAAGGCCCCGCGCCCGGCGGGGATGCCGCCCAGCGGCCGGGCGGCGGCCAGCAGGGTGTCCCAGAGCTTCAGACCCAGGTCCGCCGTGGTGTACAGCTCCCAGCCCAGTTCGCCGACGTAGGACAGCCGCATCGCCGTGACGGGCACGGCCCCGACGTGCGCCCGCTTGGCGCGGAAGTACTTCAGTCCGGCGTCGGAGAAGTCCGCGTCGGCGAGCGGCTGCAGGACCTCGCGGGCGAGCGGTCCCCACAGGCCGATGCAGCAGGTGCCCGCGGTGATGTCGCGGACCGCGACGGTGCCGTCGCCGGGGAGGTGCCGGGTGAGCCAGTCCAGGTCCAGGTTGCCGTTGACGCCGACCTGGAAGAGGTCGCGGCCGAGCCGGGCCACCGTGATGTCGCTGCGGATGCCGCCGTCGTGGTCCAGGAGCAGGGTGTAGGTCACCGACCCGACCGATTTGTCGACGTTGCCGGTGGTGAGCCGCTGCAGGAAGGCGGCGGCGCCGCGTCCGGTGACCTCCAGGCGCTTGAGCGCGGTCATGTCGTACAGGGCGACGGTCTCCCGGGTGACCTGGGCCTCGGCACCGACGACCGGCGACCAGTAGCGGGCCGCCCAGTCGCCCGGGACGGGGAGGGAACGGCCCTCCACCAGGCCGGCGTTGCTCTCGTACCACTGCGGCCGCTCCCAGCCGTTCGCCTCCAGGAAGAAGGCCCCGAGCTCCTCCTGGCGGGGGTGGAAGGGGCTGGTGCGGATCGGGCGCGGGGCGCCCGTGGGCTGGAGCGGGTGGATGATGTCGTAGACCTCGACGAAGTTGCGGCAGTCGCGGGCGAGCACGTAGTCGGGCGCGAGCTGGTGCGACTCGAAGCGGTTGACGTCGCATTCGTGGAGGTCGAAGGACGAGCAGTGGCCGTCCACCAGCCATTCGGCCATCGCCCGGCCGACGCCGGCCGAGTGCGTGACCCAGACGGCCTCGGCGACCCAGAACCCCTTCACCTGTGGCGACTCGCCGAGCAGCGGCATGCCGTCGGTGGTGAAGGAGAACAGTCCGTTGATGCCCTCCTCGACCTTGGCGTCGCGGGTGGCGGGCAGCAGGGACCGGGTCTCGGTCCAGGCGTCGGCGAAGTCGTCCTCGGTGAACTCCAGGACGGACGGCATCCCGTCCGCGGCGTCGAACGAGGCGATGTCGTCGACGGGGACCGGCATGGGGCGGTGGCCGTAGGAGCCGATGCCGATGCGGTCGTGGTGGTCGCGGTAGTAGAGGTCGGCGTCCTGGTGGCGCAGGATCGGGCGGACGGCCTCGGCGGCCTGGCCCGCCAGGGCGGGGACCGGGCCGGTCCAGGCGAGCTGGTGGGCGAGCGGGGTGAGCGGCAGCTCCATGCCCGCCATCCGGGCCACCTTGGGGCCCCAGATGCCGGCGCAGCAGACGACGACGTCGGCCGCGAGCGCACCGCCGCGGTCGGTGACGACCCCGGTGACGCGGCCGTCGTCCTGGGTGACGGCGAGGACTTCGTGACGTTCGAGGAAGCGGACGCCGCGCGCGGCGGCGCGCCGGGTCTGCGCCTCGACGGCGAGGACGGCCTTGGCGAGGCCGTCGGTGGGGACGAACAGTCCGCCCAGGACGCGTGAGCGGTCCAGCAGCGGGTGGAGCGCGGCGCATTCTTCGGGTCCGACGACCCGGGCCCCGACGCCCCACGAGGTCACCCAGCCGTGCCGCCGGTGCAGTTCGGCCAGGCGCTCGGGGGTGGTGGCCACCTCCAGGCCGCCGACTTGGAGGAAGCAGGGCTGCCCGTCGACGTCGAGGGAGCGGAGCTTGTCCACGGTGTAGCGGGCGAGTTCGGTCATGGTCTTGGAGGGGTTGGTCTGGAACACCAGGCCCGGGGCGTGGGACGAGGAGCCCCCGGTGGCGGGGAGCGGCCCCTGGTCGACGACCGTGACGTCGGTCCAGCCGGCGGAGGACAGTTCGTCGGCCAGCGCCGCCCCCACGACGCCCGCTCCGATGATGACCACGCGGGGTCCCGTCATCGCCAAACCTCCCAGTTGCTGTCAGCGCAACATGATTCAGGTTGCGCAACTCAATGTGCCGGGCGCCGGAGAGGGTGTCAAGAGGCCCGCCAGGGGCGGGAGAAGGCCGCCGGGAGGCGGCTGGAGCGGCCCCGGGAGGGCCTGGTGACCGCCCGGGGAACGACGGTGCCCGGCGGGCTGTCGGAACAGCCCGCCGGGCACGGGAACGGCGCGTTGCGCCCCGGTGGCGCGGGGCGGGGTTACTTGACCCAGGCGTCCACCTTGCCGGGGTTCGCCTTCACCCACTTCTCGGCGGCGGCTTCGGGGCTCATCTTGTCGACGGCGATGTACTTGGCGACGAGGTTCTGGTCCTCGTTCGTCCAGCTGAAGTTCTTCACCAGGTCGTAGGCCGGGCTGCCGGAGCCGGCGAACTTCTTGCTGACGATCTTGTCCAGGTCGTAGACGGGGTAGTCGCAGGCGACCTTCTCCGCGTCGGCGTCGCAGCCGGCCTCGTACGGCGGCAGCTCGACCTTGGCGAGCGGGACCTCCGACAGGAACCACTGGGGCTCGTAGAAGTAGCCGAGCAGCCACTGCTTCTTGGCCTCGGCCTGCCGGAAGGCCTGGATCAGCGCGGTCTCGCTGCCCGCGTACACCACCTTGAAGTCCAGCTCGAGGTTCTTCACCAGGGCGGCGTCGTTGGTGACGTACGACGGGTCGCCGTCCAGGAGCTGGCCCTTGCCGCCGGACTCGGAGGTGCGGAACTCGTCGGCGTACTTGTCGAGGTTCTTCCAGTCCGTGATGTCCGGGTGCTCCTTCGCCAGCCACGGCGGCACGTACCAGCCGATCACGCCCTTGTTGCCGGTCGGGCCCGCCTCGACGGCGGTCTTCTGCTGCTCGACGTACTTCTTCTTCAGGTCGTCGTGGCCCCAGTTCTCCAGGATCGCGTCGACCTCGCCGGTGCCGAAGCCCTGCCAGGCGATCTCCTCCTTGAGGTCCTTCTTCTTGACCGTGCAGCCCAGCTTCTCCTCGGCGACGTACGCCACGACCGCCGCGTCCGCCTCGTAGCCGACCCAGGGGTTGACCGCCAGGTTGAAGGTGCCGCACTTGCCGGAGGAGCCCCCGGAACCGGCGTCCGACCCACCGACCTTGGCGCCGCCGCAGCCGGTGAGGACGAGCCCCAGTGCCGCGGCCCCGGCCGCCCCGGCACGCCATCGCGCCGACCGGCCGGCCGCCGTCAGGTGTGTTGCCATGTGTCTACCGCCTCCTGCCCTAGCGCCCGCCGGGCACCCTCGTGGTGCGCCCGGCCGCGGCCTGAGTGATCCGGTCGAACATCACGCCGAGCAAGACGATGGCGAGTCCCGCCGCCAGCCCCTTGCCGTACAGCTCGCCCTGCGAGAAGCCGGCCACGACGTCGTAGCCGAGGGCGCCCGCACCGACCAGGCCGCCCACCACGACCATCGACAGCACGTAGATCAGGCCCTGGTTGGTCGCGAGCACCAGGGCGCCGCGCGACATCGGCAGCTGGACCTTGGTGACGAGCTGCCAGGTGCTGGACCCGGCCGCCGCCGCGGCCTCCACCGTCGTCCCCGGCACGCCCCGGACGCCGTCGGCGACGATCTTCACCGTCACGGGCGCGGCGTACACGACGGCGGCGACGATCGCGGTGAAGCGGCTCGCGCCGAACAGCGCGAGGAACGGTACGAGGTAGACGAAGGGCGGCATGGTCTGCGCCGCGTCCAGGCCGGGCCGGACGATCCGGTCGGCGAGCGCGCTGCGGCCCATCCACACGCCCACCGTGACCCCGAGCAGCATCACCAGCAGCGTCGCCACGACGGTCGAGGCGAGCGTGGTCATCGCGTCCTGCCACACCCCGGTGCCCACCAGCAGCGCCACGCACACCGCGGCGGTGCCGCCGGCGCCGAGGCCGCCGAGGACCGTTCCCAGGGCCACCAGCACGAGGCCGGTGAGCCACCACGGGGAGTCGGTGAGCAGGGTCTGGAAGGGGTTGAGGAGCGCGTTGGTGAGCACGTCGCGAAGGGCGCCCGTGACCCCGGACAGGTGCTCCTGCGCCCAGGTGGTCACGGTGTCGGCGGCACTCGCCAGGGAGCGCCCCGCTCCGCCCTCGCCGGGGAACTCCGCGGCCCAGACGTAGGTGTGGGACAGCCAGGCGGCGACCGCCGCGGCGACGGCGCCCGCGGCGAGCAGCGGCCCGCGCCGGCGCCGCAGGCGCCCGCCGGAGCCCTGCCCCCGCTCCGTCCTGACGGCGGCCGCGGTGGTGACCCGGTCCAGGACGATGGCCATGACGACGATGGCGAGGCCGGCGTTGAAGGCGGTGCCGACGTCGAGCGACTGCAGGGCCTGGACGACGGTCTTGCCGAGGCCGGGGGCGTCGATGAGGGCCGCGATGGTCACCATGGACAGGGCCGCCATGATGCTCTGGTTGACGCCCATCACCACGGTGCGCCGCGACATCGGCAGCAGCACCTTGGTGAGGGTCTGCACCCTGGTCGAACCGAGCGACTCCGCCGCCTCCACCGTGGTCGCGGGTACCGAGCGGATGGCGTGCGCGGTGATGCGGACGGCGGGCGGCGCCGCGTAGATCAGGGTGGCGATGGTGGCGGAGGCCGGCCCGATGAGGAAGAAGAGGGTGAGCGGCGCCAGGTAGACGAAGGTCGGCATCGTCTGCATGAAGTCCAGCACGGGTGTCAGGACGCGGTTCACCCGCGGCGACAGCCCGGCCCACACGCCCAGCGGGATGCCGAACAGCAGCGCCACCAGCACCGCCGACACGGTGAGCGCCAGGGTGTCCATGCTCTCCTGCCACAGGCCCTGCAGCCCGAAGAAGGTGAAGCCCGCGACGGCCAGCAGCGCCACGCGCCAGTTGCCCAGCGCCCAGGAGAGGTAGCCGGCGATCGCGACCACGCCGAGCCATCCGATCTGCGGCACCGGGCGGCCGTCGGGCGGCTGCGAGATCAGCGTCTGGACGAAGGTCACCAGGGTGTCGATGACCAGCCGGATCTCGTTGAAGAAGTAGAGGAAGAGCGGGTTGCTGTTGCGGTCCGCGCCGATGGTGTCGTTGACGTCGTTGAACCAGCGGTGCAGCGAGGTCAGGTCGGCCGCCGCGAGGGTGAGCGTCTGCCGGCCGCGCAGGAGCGCGAAGAGCACCAGCCACAGCACGACGATGCCCGCCACGACGGCCCGGCGGCGCAGCCGGACGGGCGCGAGCCGTTCGCGGGCCCCGGAGGCGGCGACCGCCATCACGCGCCGCCTTCCCGGCCCGCGACGACGGCGAGGATCTCCTCGTCGCCGACGACGCCGAGCAGCCGCCCGTCCTCGACGACCCTGACCGGCTTCTCGGCGGCGAGCACGGCCCGTGTCGCCTCGCGGACGACGGTGCCGGGTCCGAGTTCGGGGCCGTCGAGGGCGTCGTCGGGCCGCGGGTCGCGCATGATCCAGCGGAGCGTCAGCACGTCGGCCCGCGGCACGTCCTTGACGAAGTCGCGCACGTAGTCGTCGGCGGGGGCGCCGACCAGTTCGTCGCCCGTGCCGCACTGCACCGTCCGGCCGTCGCGCATGATCACGATGCGGTCGCCGAGCTTGAGTGCCTCGGACAGGTCGTGGGTGATGAACACCATCGTCTTGCCGACCTCGTGGTGGAGGCGGATGACCTCGTTCTGCATGTCGCGGCGGATCAGCGGGTCGAGCGCGGAGAACGGCTCGTCGAAGAAGAGGATGCCGGGGTCCCCCGCCAGTGCCCGGGCCAGGCCGACGCGCTGCTGCATGCCGCCGGAGAGCTGGTCGGGGTAGGAGTTCTCGTAGCCCGCCAGGCCCACCAGTTCGACGACCTCCAGGGCCCGTTTGACGCGCTCGGCCCGGCCCATGCCGCGGATCTCCAGGCCGTACGCGACGTTGTCGACGACCCTGCGGTGCGGCAGCAGGCCGAAGTGCTGGAAGACCATGGAGAACCTGTTGCGGCGCAGTTCGCGCAGCCGCTTGGCGTCGGCGGCGAGGACGTCCTCGCCCTCCAGGACGACCTGGCCGGCGGTGGGTTCCACGAGCCGGGTCAGACAGCGCACCAGGGTCGACTTGCCGGAGCCGGACAGGCCCATCACGACGAACACCTCGCCGGGCGCGACGTCGAAGTGGACGTCGCGCACGGCCGCGGTGCAACCCGTGCGCTCCATCAGCTCACGGCGGCCGAGCCCGCGCAGCTCCTGCGATTCCGGCACCCTGTCGCTCTTCGGCCCGAACACCTTCCACAGCCCGCGCACGGAGATGACCGCGTTCCGGTCCTGGTCCTGGTCCTCGTCGTGGGACGCGCCGCGCCGCTGCGGCACATCGGTCGGTGCTGGGGTCACGGTCGGCCTCTCCTGGGCGTTCAGCCGCGGAACCAGTGCTGCGGCCTGGGTCGGATGTTCTGCCAGATGTGCTTGGGCTCGCGGTACTCGTCCAGGCCGGTCGGTCCCAGCTCCCGGCCCACGCCCGAGTGGCCGAAGCCGCCCCATTCCGCCTGCGGTACGTAGGGGTGGTAGTCGTTGATCCACACGGTGCCGTGGCGCAGCCGGCGGGCGACCCGCTGGGCGCGGCCGGCGTCCCTGGTCCAGACGGCCCCGGCGAGGCCGTACTCGGTGTCGTTGGCGATGCGTACGGCGTCGTCCTCGTCGGTGAAGCGCTCGACGGTCAGCACGGGCCCGAAGGACTCCTCGTGGACGACGCGCATGCCCTGGTCGCAGTCGTCGAGGACGGTCGGCGGGTAGTAGAAGCCGTCCTGGAGCGCAGGGTCCGCGGGGCGGGCGCCGCCGCAGCGCAGCACGGCGCCCTCGGCGATCCCGGCGGCGACGTACGCCTCGACCTTGTCGCGGTGGGCGGCGGAGATCAGCGGGCCCGTCTCGGCCGCGGGGTCGAAGGGACCGCCGAGGCGGATCGCGCCGGCGCGCCGTACGACCTCGTCGACGAAGGCGTCGTGGACCGTGTCCTGCACGATCAGCCGGGCCCCGGCGGAGCAGACCTGGCCGGAGTGCAGGAAGACGGCCGTGAGCGCGAAGTCCACGGCCGTCTCGAAGTCGGCGTCGGCGAAGACCACGTTGGGGTTCTTGCCGCCGAGTTCGAGGGCGACCCTCTTCACCGTGGCGGCGGCCGCGGCCATGACCCGCTTGCCGGTCTCCAGGCCGCCGGTGAAGGAGACCATGTCGACGCCGGGGTGCTCGGCGAGCGGGGCGCCGGCCCCGGGCCCGGCGCCGAGGACCAGGTTTCCGGCCCCGGGCGGGAGTCCGGCCTCCTCCAGGGCCCGCATCAGGAGCACGGAGGTGGAAGGCGTCAGCTCGCTGGGCTTGAGGACGAACGTGTTGCCCGCGACGAGCGCGGGCGCGACCTTCCAGGAAGCCTGCAGCAGTGGGTAGTTCCAGGGGGTGATCAGGACGCAGACGCCGACCGGCTCGTACTCGACACGGCTGACCGCGTCGTCGCGGCCGGTGTCGACGACCCGTCCGGCGGAGACCCCCGCGATGCCGCCGTAGTGGCGCAGGCAGGCGACGACGTCGGCGACGTCGTACTCGCTCTCCACGAGCCGCTTGCCGGTGTCGAGGGATTCGGCGCGGGCGAATTCCTTGGCGTCCCGTTCGACGATGCCTGCGGTGCGGAGCAGGAGGGCGCCGCGTTCGCGCTCCGGGGTGCGCGGCCAGGGGCCGTGGTCGAAAGCGGCGCGGGCGGCGGCGACCGCGGCCTCCGCGTCGGCGCCGGTCGCCTCGGAGACCGTCGCGACGAGCACTCCGTCGGCGGGGCAGCGGATCTCCCGGCGGCCTCCGGCCACCGCCTCGCGCCACTCTCCGTCCAGGTACAGGTCTGCCACGCGCGGAGTCCTCGCTTCGTTGCACATAGCGCATCGAATTGCTTGTGGTGGAACACCCTGTCCGAACGGCCACCGGCCGTCAAGGGGTGCCACGGGGTGTACGGCACATCTTGATCCGGTGAACGCGGCACCGGACACGATCAGTTGGCGGTGGCGTCGCGGTGCCGGTAGAACTGCGCCTTCGAGGGCGGCAGCGGTTCACGGCCGAGGATCAGATCCGCGGCCTTCTCGGCGATCATCATCACGGGGGCGTAGATGTTGCCGTTGGTCACGTAGGGCATCACGGAGGCGTCGACCACGCGGAGCCCCTCCACGCCGTGCACCCGCATGCTCGCCGGGTCGACGACGGCCATCGCGTCGGTGCCCAGCCTGCAGGTGCAGGACGGGTGGAGGGCGGTCTCGCCCTCCTTGGCGACCCACGCCAGGATCTCCTCGTCGGTCTCGACCCCGGGGCCGGGCGAGACCTCGCCGCCGTTGAAGGGGGCGAGCGCGGGCCGGCCGAGGATGTCGCGGGCGACGCGCACCGCCTCGACCCACTCGCGGCGGTCCTGTTCGGTGGAGAGGTAGTTGAAGCGCAGCGCGGGCTTCTCGCGCGGGTCCCTGCTCCTGATCTTCACCGAGCCGCGGGCGTCGGAGTACATCGGCCCCACGTGCACCTGGTAGCCGTGGCCGCCGGCCGGGGCCGAGCCGTCGTAGCGCACCGCGATGGGCAGGAAGTGGAACATCAGGTTGGGGTAGTCCACGTCCTCGTTGCTGCGCGCGAAACCGCCGGCCTCGAAGTGGTTGGTGGCGGCGGGACCCTTGCGGAAGAGCCACTGCAGACCGATGAACGGGTAGCGCCACTTGGCCAGGTACGGCTGCATGGAGACCGGCTGCGTGCAGGCGTACTGGACGTAGACCTCCAGGTGGTCCTGGAGGTTCTCGCCGACGCCCGGCAGGTCGTGCACGACGTCGATGCCGAGCGCGGCCAGTTCCCCGGCGTTGCCGACGCCCGACAGTTGCAGCAGCTGGGGCGAGTTGACGGCCCCGCCGCACAGGACGACCTCGCGGGCGCGCACCTGTTCGCGGATGCCCTTGCGGCGTTCGTACTCCACGCCCACGGCGCGCTTGCCCTCGAAGAGCACCCGGGTGACCAGGGTCCGGGTCCGTACCGTCAGGTTGGGGCGCCTGCGCACCGGGTCGAGGTAGGCCCGGGCGGCGGAGAGCCGGCGGCCGCGGTGGACGTTGCGGTCGAAGGGCGCGAAGCCCTCCTGGCGGAAGCCGTTGACGTCGTCGGTGAGCGGATGCCCCGCCTCCTGAACCGCCTCGAGGAAGGCGGGGAACAGCGGGCTGGAGGCGGGCCCGCGCTCCAGGACGAGCGGACCGTCGTGGCCGCGGAACTCGTCGTCGGGGCCGGCGGCGAGGCAGTTCTCCATGCGCTGGAAGTACGGCAGGCAGTGGGCGTAGTCCCACTGCTCCATGCCGGGGCCCTCGGCCCAGCGTTCGTAGTCCAAGGGGTTGCCGCGCTGGAAGATCATGCCGTTGATGCTGCTGGAGCCGCCGAGCACCTTGCCCCGGGCGTGGTAGATCCGCCGTCCGCCCATGTGGGGCTCGGGCTCGGACTCGTAGCCCCAGTCGTAGAAGCGGCTGCCGATGGGGAAGGTGAGCGCCGCCGGCATGTGGATGAAGACGTCCCACGGGTAGTCGGGGCGGCCGGCCTCCAGCACCAGGACACGGTTGCCCGGATCGGCGGAGAGCCGGTTCGCGAGGGCGCAACCGGCGGAGCCCCCACCGACGATGACGAAGTCGTACTGCACGGGAGCCATGTCAGCCTCGTCTCACTCGTCTGGCTTGTCTCGCTTGAATCGCTCGTCTCGATCGCGCGGTCGACAGGTCGACTGGCGCAGCATGCTAGTACGGTGCCGCTATGCGCACCAGGTTGCGAGCCGCGCAACTTGACAGCGGAGTTTCGGCGGTGTTTCCCGTCCGGACTCCGCCGGGGAACCCCGGCGCTGTTGTTTACCGCGCGTATAGTTTCGCTGTGAGCAACTTCAGTGCAGATACCGAAACAACCGCTGCGCAGCCGGGCGGCGTCCAGTCCGTGGACCGGGCCATCAGCGTGCTGGAGATCCTGGCGCAGCGCGGCGAGGCCGGCGTGAGCGAGGTCGCCGCCGAGATCGAGGTCCACAAGTCGACGGCGTTCCGGCTGCTCGGCGCGCTGGAGGCACGCGGGCTGGTGGAGCAGGCGGGCGAGCGCGGAAAGTACCGGCTCGGCTTCGGCATCGTGCGGCTGGCCGGCGCGGTGACCGGCCGCATCGACATCACCCAGCAGGGCCGGCCGGTCTGCGAACGGCTCGCCGAGGAGATCGGCGAGACCGTCAACATCGCCGTGATGGAGAAGCACTTCGCGATCAACCTGTACCAGGTGCGCGGACCGGCGGCGGTGACCGCGCACAACTGGGTCGGCCAGCTGACGCCGTTGCACGCGACCTCCAGTGGCAAGACCCTGCTGGCCCACCTCTCCGCCGCGCAGCGCGCGGAACTCCTCACGGACGCGGGCCTGGAGAAACTGACCCCGCACACCCTCACCTCGCGGACGAGGCTGGAGAAGAACCTCGCCGAGGCCAGGGAGCGCGGGTACGCCTGGACGCTGGAGGAACTGGAGATCGGCCTGCACGCGATGGCCGCCCCCGTCCGCTCCCGCGACGGCGAGGTCATCGCCGCCGTCAGCGCCTCCGGCCCCTCGTACCGCTTCACGCAGGAGCGCATGCACGAGCTCGCGCCGCTGCTGGTCGCCGGCGCGGCCGAGATCAGCCACCGCATGGGCTACCTGGGCTGAGCCGTGCCGAGGCGCTCGAGGACCCAGTCGTGGAAGCCGGCGATGTGGTGCTCGCTGGGGACCAGCACCCCGCCCTTGGCGTAGAGCCGGGAGCCCATCGCGGGCTGGCAGCGCTCGCAGGCCTCGAAGTCCTGGCGGTTGACCCGGTCGAAGAGCTCCACCGAGCGGCCGACGTCCCTGCCCGCGGTGACGACCTCCTCCAGGTAGAGCCAGTCGCACTCGACGACCGTGCGGTCGGCCGCGACCGGGTACATGCGGTGGAAGATCACGTGATCCGGCACCAGGTTGACGAAGACCTGCGGCTTGATGGTGATCGCGTAGTAGCGCCGGTCCTGGGCCGCGGAGACCCCCGGTATACGGTCCAGTCCCGGCGAGCCGTCCACCGTGAAGCCCTCGATGTCCGCGCCGAACTCGGCGCCGTGGCCGACGTAGTACTGCGCGGCGTAGCCGCCGGCGAACTCCGGCAGCACCTCGGTCAGTTCGGGGTGGATCGTGGCGCAGTGGTAGCACTCCATGAAGTTCTCGACGATGAGCTTCCAGTTGGCCCTGACGTCGTAGACGATCCGCCGGCCGACCCTCAGGTCCTCGATGCCGTAGCGCTCCAGGGACTCCACGTCCCCGAGCCGGGTGACCACCTCGCCGACCACCTGCTCCTCGAAGGAGGGCGGGTCCTCGGCCAGGCAGACCCAGACGTAGCCCAGCCATTCGCGGACGTGGACGGGGACGAGCCCGTACTCGGTGCGGCCGACGTCGGGCATCTTGGTGAGGTTGGGGGCCGCCACGAGCCTGCCGTCCAGGTCGTACGTCCAGGCGTGGTAAGGGCATTGGAACGCCCGCCTGACCTCGCCGCCCTCCTCGGTGAGCAGCCGGGCGCCGCGGTGCCGGCACACGTTGTAGAAGGCGCGCACCGCGTGGTCCCGGGACCGGGTGACCAGGATGCTCTCGCGGCCGACGTCCACGGTCCTGAAGGCGCCCGGCCTGCCGAGCTCGGAGGAGCGCGCCACGCAGAACCACATCGTCTCGAAGATGCGCTCCTGCTCCTGGGCGAAGATCCCGGGGTCCGTGTAGTAGGAGCCGGGGAGGGTGGCGATCAGGCTGTCCGGCAGGCCGGTCGGGGTCACGGGCACTCCTTGCGGGACGTTGTGTAATGAGCAACGGAGTGTGCACTGCGCAACTGCAGCATGTGGTGCCGCTCCGGCGCTGTCAAGACGCGGCGGCAGCCAGCTGCTTGCGCCAACGGGTGAACGACCGGGGCCGGTTCATGCCCAGTACGGCGACCGGAACCCCGCCCCTGCGGTAGACCGCGAGGACGTCGCGTTCCTCCGCAATGCCCTCCTCGACCGTGACGGTGTCGGCCCCCGCGGCGCGGCCCGCGAACTGGATGCGCACGCCGTACTGGTCGGACCAGAAGTACGGCGGGCGGGGGGCCCGTTGCCCGCCCGCGCCGCCGGACAGCAGTGCGGCGACGGCGGTGGCCGGTCGCTCCAGGGCGCCCGTCCAGTGCTCCACCCGGTGGTGCGTACCGGCGGCCGGGTCGTACCAGGCGGCGCAGTCGCCGACGGCGACGACGCCCGGCAGGCCCGTCCGGCCGTCCGCGCCGCACAGGACACCGTCGCCGAGCTCGATCCCGGACCCGGCGAGCCAGTCCGTGCACGGGCGCGCCCCGATGCCGACGACCACGGTGTCCGCGGGCAGCCTGCGGCCGTCGGCCAGGACCACGGCCACCACCCGCCCGTCGCCGTCCGCCTCGGTCCCCCGCACCCCCGTGCCGCACAACAGCCGTACGCCGTGGTCGGCGTGGAGGCCCGACACGACGCCGCCCATCGTCTCGCCGAGCGGACCCGACAGCGGGGTGGGCGCCGCCTCGACGACCGTGACGTCCAGGCCGAGGGCGTACGCGGTCGAGGCGACCTCGGCCCCGATGAAGCCGCCGCCGATGACGACGAGCCGCCCGCCGCGCGCCAGATCGGCCCGCAGCGCGCGGGCGTCGTCCAGGGTGCGCAGGGTGTGCACACCGGACCGGCCCGCCGCGCCGGGCAGCGTACGGGCGGCGGCCCCGGTGGCGATGACGACCCCGTCGGCGGTGAGGGCGCGGCCGTCCGCGAGCCCGACGCCCCGCGTGCCCGGGTCGAGCGTCACGGCCCGGGCGCCCAGCAGCCATTCGGCCCCGAGGTCCTCGCCGTCCGCCTCCAGGACCAGGGCCGCCTCGTCGGCCCGTCCGGCGAGGAACTCCTTGGACAGCGGCGGCCGGTCGTACGGCCGGTGCGGTTCGTCGCCCACGACCACCAGCCGGCCGTCGTACCCCTGGGCGCGCAGTGCCCGCGCCGCCGACAGCCCCGCCAACGAGGCGCCGACCACGAGGACCGCTCTCATCCGGCTCCCCCGGCGAGCCGGCCGGCCCCGCACGAGGGCGGGCCGGGGGCGGCCGCCGACAGCCGTACGTGGATCACGCCGTCCTCGACCACGACCTCGTGCGTCCGCACGGGCCGCCGGGCCGGGGGCGCGTCCACCGCACCCGTGCGCAGGTCGAACTTCGAGGCGTGCAGCGGGCACTCGACCTCGCACCCCTCCAGCCAGCCGTCCGCGAGCGACGCGTCCTGGTGGGTGCAGGTGTCGTCGACGGCGTAGAGCTCGCCCTCCTCGGTGTGGAACACCGCGACGGGCGGGTCGGTCTCGAGCCGGAAAGCCTCGCCACGCGGGAGGTCCGCGAGCCGGCACACGGGAATCATCATGACACCTCGGTGCGTATGGCGGAACTGATTGCGGTTGACGCAACATCAGTGTGGGGGTGCCCCCCACCCCTGTCAAGGCATCGTCCGGACACCCGGACGGCGCATCTGACGGGGGTTCATCCGCAGCTCCGCGGGGGAGGCCGGCGGGCGGATCGTCGCGATTCGGTCACGGGGGTTGTCCGGGTTCAGGTGAATGGCATAATCCGTTCCTCTTCTGTGTGACAACGGCCGGAATACGGCCCGGAGGACGTGACCCGCGGCATGAACGTGACCGTCTCGGCCCAGCAGCCCCGCGTGCTGGTCGTGGAGGACGAGGCGAGCATCGCCTCGATGCTCGCGATGGCGCTCCAGTTCCTGGGCTTCGACGTGGTCACGGCCGGGACCGGCGAGGAGGCGGTGAGCACGGCCGCCGACCGCGCCGCCGACGTGATCCTGCTCGACGTGGGACTGCCCGACCTCGACGGCTTCGAGGTGTGCCGCAGGCTCCGCGCCGCCCGGGTCGACGCGCCCGTCCTCTTCCTCACGGCCCGGGACGCCGTGGAGGACAAGATCAGGGGCCTGGCCCTGGGCGGCGACGACTACGTCACCAAGCCCTTCGACATCAACGAGGTCGCGGCCCGCGTGAACGCCCTGCTGCGCCGGGGCCGGGCCCCCGAGCCCGCCGGGCGCCGGCTGCGCGCGGGCTGGGTCGAGCTCGACGCGGACACCCACGAGGTGTGGCGGCACGGCCGGCCGGTCCAGGTCTCGGCGACCGAGTTCGCGCTGCTCCGCTTCCTGCTGGAGAACCCGGACCGGGTGGTGTCCAAGGGGCAGATCCTCGACGCCGTGTGGAGCTGCGACTTCCAGGGCGAGTCCGGGATCGTGGAGACCTACATCTACTACCTCCGCCGGAAGCTCGGCGACACCGACCAGTCGCTCATCCGCACCGTGCGGGGGGCGGGCTACCTGGTGAGGGCGGCGCCGGCCGGCGATACGGCTTCGCGCTGACGGTGCCCGCGCGCGGCGCTATGTTGGCCTTCGGAGGAGAAGAGCCGACGAGAAGAGGGCACGATCCCGAACGAAGCCGCCGCCCAGGAGCCTGAAGCGCCGCTCGACCAGCCGGGAGCGGAGCGGCTGCGCCTGCTCCGCTCCTCGGGCGACGACCAGGGCGAGCGCGAGGCGCTGCGACTGGGACTGCAGCAGGCCGTGGCGGCGCTGAACGGCTTGGGCGGACTGGTCCACCTGCGCGGGCAGGAGGCCAGGGGCGGAGTGCCCCTGCGCCTGGCCGCCAGCAGCGGTCTGCCCAGGAACCTGACCCGTGCCTGGCTCTTCCTCCCCCCGCAGGACGCCACCGCGCCGGGCCGCGCGACGACCGGCGGCGAACCGGTGTGGCTGCCCACGACCGAGACGACCCCCGGCCCGCTGCCCGGCGGGTCCGGGCTCGCCGCCGTACCACTCCCCGGCCCCGAGGGCCCGCTCGGCGCGCTCTCGGTGGTGACCGCGGACGCCGTAGCGCCGGCTCCCGGCGCGTGGGAGCTGCTGCGGGGGATCGCCGCGTGGGTGTCGGAGCGGCTGGGCCGGACGGCGGCCGTCGGGTCGCGCGAACGCTGGCGCCTGGCGGAAGGAGGCTCGGGTTCCCGGCCCCGGGAGACCCCGTCCGACGTGGGCATCGGCACCTGGGAGTGGAACGTCCGCACCGGCGAGGCCTACCTCGACGAGACCGCGCGCTCCGTCTTCGGGATGTCCCCGCAGATGTACGACGGGCGCCTGGAGACCTGGGTGGAGCTGGTCCACCCCGAGGACCTGCCCTGGGTGATCGCCGACGCCGAGGAGGCCGCCCGGGCCCGCGGCGGCTTCGCCTGGGAGTACCGGGTCCGCCGGCCCGACGGGAGCTTCCGTTGGGTGCAGGCCCGCGGCCGCAGCGTGCTCGGTGCGGACGGCAAGGCCGTCCGGCTGGCCGGTGTGCTGTGGGACAGCACGGAGACCCGGATCGCGATGGACGCCGCCGGCCGGGCCCTGCGTCACATGAGCGACGGCTTCCTGGCGGTCGACGACGACGGCCGCATAGCCTTCGCCAACCCCCAGGCCGAGCGGCTGCTCGGGGCGCGGCGGCCCCTGGTCGGCGCGGTGCTGTGGGACCTGCCCGGTGTCCACGAATCGGAGCTCGAGGCCCACTGCCGCCGGGCGGCCGAGGGCGACGCGACCGTCAGCGCGGACATCGAGTGGGGCGGCGGCACGCGCCGCTACCACCTGCGCGTCATGCCCGTGCCCGACGGCCTGACCCTCTACCTCACCGACGTCACCGAGCACCGGCTGGCCGAGGAGGCGCGCGCCGACGCCGCCCGTACCGCCGCCGACCGCGCGGCGCACATCGGCCGGCTGACCACCGCGCTCGCCGAGGCCGTCACCGTCAAGGACGTCGTCGCCGCGGTCGCCGACCGCGTGCTGCCGCTGTTCGACGCCACCGGGCTGATCATCAAGACGCTGGAGGGCGACCTGCTGCGCGTGGTCGGCTTCGTCGGCTACCCCCCGGGCCTGATGGAGCGGCTCAGCCGGACCCGGCTCGCCGAGGGCAGCCCCAGCACCGACGCCATCCGCGAGCGCGTGCCCCGCTACATCACCTCCGCCAAGGACTTCCACGAGGCGTACCCGGCCCGGGTCCACCTCCAGGAGTGGTCCCAGAAGCACGCCTGGGCCTTCCTGCCGCTGATCGTCTCCGGGAAGGCCGTCGGCTCCTGCGTCGTCTCCTTCTCCGAGCCGCGCCCGTTCAGCGAGGAGGAGCGCACCCTGCTGACCGCGCTCAGCGGGCTGGTCGCCCAGGCCCTGGAGCGGGCCCGGCTGTACGACGCCGAGCACGGACGGGCCCAGGAGCTGCAGCGCGGCCTGCTGCCGCGCGTCCTGCCCGAACTGCCGGCGGTCAGCGCCGCGGCGCGCTACCTGCCCGCCGTCGAGGGGACGACGGTCGGCGGGGACTGGTACGACGTCATCCCGCTCTCCGCCGACCGGGTCGCGCTGGTCATCGGGGACGTGATGGGACACGGCATCTCCGAGGCCGTGACCATGGGGCGGCTGCGTACCGCGGTGCACACCCTCGCCGGTCTCGAACTGCCCCCCGACGAGCTGCTCGCGCACCTCAACGAGCTGGTCAGCGACCTCGGGGACGACTTCTACGCGACCTGCCTGTACGCCGTGTACGACCCCACGAACCGCACCTGCTCCTTCTCCCGGGCCGGGCACCCGCCGCCCGCGCTGGTGCTGCCCGACGGCACCGTCCACTTCGCCGGGCACTCGCCGGACCCACCTCTGGGCGCCGCCACACCGCCGTTCGCGACCGTGGAGCTGGAGATCCCCGAGGGCAGTCTGCTGGTGCTCTACAGCGACGGCCTCGTCGAATCCTCCCGCCGGGACATCGACACGGGCATGGCCGGGCTGGCGAAGGCCCTCACCGGCGCACCGGCCGCGGCACCCGTACGGCCGGCTGACGGTCGCCGGGGCGAGGTGGAGCGCCTGGGAAGGCTCTGCGACGAGGTCGCCGCCGCCCTCGACCCCCACCAGGAGCACGCCGGGGACGACGCGGCCCTCCTCATCGCCCGCACGCACGCCCTGTCGCCCGGCGACGTCGCCTCCTGGTCCCTGCCCGAGGACCCGCTCGCCGCGGGCCAGGCACGCGAGCACATCCGCCGCCGGCTGGACGCCTGGGGACTGGGCGAACTGGTCATGACGACCGAGCTGATCGCCAGCGAGCTGGTGGGCAACGTGGTCCGGCACGCCCGGGGCCCCATCGGCCTGCGGCTGATCCGCAGCCGCACCCTCGTCTGCGAGGTGTCGGACGGCAGTCTCAGCACCCCCCGGATCCGGCACGCCGGCGACACCGACGAGGGCGGCCGCGGGCTGCAGCTGGTGGCCGCGCTGTGCCAGCGCTGGGGCACCCGCTACGTCCCCGGCGGCAAGTGCATCTGGACCGAGCAGGCGATCCCCTGACCGTCGTGAGGGCGGGCGATCCCCAGCGCGGACTCTGATCCCGCTTTGATGTGACTCTGATACTCCGGTGCTTGGCTTGCGCGCATGACCACCCACGCACCGGTGTCCACGGGCCTGGATTCCTGTCTTGACCTGGGATTCACCGACTCCGGCGGAGGCGAGCCCTCGCTGCGGCGGGAGCTGTTCGCCGCCCTGATAGAAGTCGTCTCCGGCTCGGGAGAGTGGAGCGAGCAGACCGCCGCGCGGATCCGTGGCGAGGGGGTCGCCTGGGCCGCTCGGGGCGAACCGGTGAGCGCGCTGCGGGTCGCCGTCCAGGAGACGACGGAGTACATCCTGGTCTCCGGCGGGCACGCGGCGGCCGGGGCCGACGGCTCGCGCGGCGAGTTCGCCCGGCGCCTGACGGACGCGGGGCGCCGTGTGGCGCGGGAGCTGAACCGGGGCTACTTCGCCCAGTCCGGGCGGGAGGCCCCCGCCTCGGTCCCGGAGCCACCGCGGCCCGGGCCGGCCTACGCCCCGCCCGCCTACGCCGTGATGGCGCTGCGCGCACCCGGCCTCCCCCTCGGCGACGTCGAGGCCGTGGCCCGCGGCCACGGCGGCCCCGAGACGGCCGTGCTGCCCTCGGCGCGCGGGCTGTACGTGCTCACCCCCGCGCCGCGCCACGAGGAGTCGGTCGACCTGGCGGACCGCATCCACCGCGACCTCGCCGCGACGGCCCGGCTCGCGGTGCACTGGAAGCCCTACAACGAGGTGACGGCGGGTCAGCTGCTGGCGGACGACATCTGCGCGGTGGTGGACGCGCTGGGCTTCGGGCCCGGCGTCTACCAGCTGGACGACGTGCTGGTCGAGTACGCGGCAGCGCAGACGCCCGACATCGCCCAGCGGCTGGTCGGCATGGTGCAGCCGGTGCTGGACGACCATGTGCTGCGCGAGACGCTGAGCGCGGTGATCTCCGCCGACGGCGACCCGGACCTGGCGTGCGAGCTGCTCACGCTGCGCCGCAAGTTCTTCGACCGTAGGCTGCGCCGGGTCGAGGAGCTGACCGGCCGGCGCGTCGACGGCCCGCGCGACCTCCAGGTCCTCAGGACGGCCGTCGCGGTCGCCGCGATCATGCGCCAGTGAGCGCCGGCAACCGCATCCGGAACCACGCACCCGACTCCGAGGCCTCCACCCGCACCGACCCCGCGTGCGCCGCGGCGATCGCGGCCACGTGGCCCGGGCCCCTGTCCCTTAACCAATTTGACCCTGCCCACAGAAAAGCCCGGTGTAACATAGTGGGGCGCGCGAAACTAGAAAAAAAAAAAAAAAAAAACAAAGAAAAAAGAACAA
>NZ_JARAVK010000099.1:0-32230 GCF_033792765.1 Streptomyces sp. PA03-6a
GCACGTCCCCGCTCGATCCCACCCGCCCCCAGGGCCAGTCCAAGGGCGGCAGCATCTGGCTGCACATGGACCACGGCAGCGGCACGTCGGCGTGCGTCAGCCAGTCCAAGGCCGACATGGAGTACCTGCTGCGCACGCTCGATCCGGCGCTGCACCCGGTCGTGGTGATGGGGGACAAGGAGCACCTGGCGGCCTGACGGCGACTCAGGACGCCCTGTCACAGGGACGGTAGGCCCTCTGCAAGAGCGAAGCAGACTGTTTCCGCAAGAAGTTGAAAGTTTTTCCACGCGACATATTGACGCTACCCGTCCGCGGGGCCAGTCTCCTACCCGGAGTTCCCACGGGCGGGAACTCCGCCCCCACACTCGATGGCCCGGCGCGTGGCTGTCTTCGGGGCACCTTTGTGCCCGAACACGAAGGAGCCGCACCATGAGATCGCGTTTTCTGCGCGCGGGTCTGGCCGCCCTGCTCAGCACGGCCGGGCTCGTCGGCGTCTCGCAGCAGCCGGCCCAGGCAGCACCGCCCGGAAGCAAGGACGTCACCGCCACCCTCTTCGAGTGGAAGTTCGCCTCGGTCGCCAAGGAGTGCACCAACACCCTCGGCCCGGCCGGGTACGGCTACGTCGAGGTGTCGCCGCCCCAGGAGCACGTCCAGGGCGCGCAGTGGTGGACCTCCTACCAGCCCGTCAGTTACCGCATAGCGGGCCGGCTGGGTGACGGGACGGCCTTCAAGAACATGGTCGACACCTGTCACGCGGCCGGGGTCAAGGTCATCGCCGACGCCGTCGTCAACCACATGAGCGCCGGCTCGGGCACCGGCACCGGAGGCACGTCGTACAGCAAGTACAACTACCCGGGGTACTACCAGGACCAGGACTTCCACTCCTGCCGGACGAACATCTCCGACTACACCAACCGCGACAACGTCCAGAACTGCGAACTCGTCGGGCTCTCGGACCTGAACACCGGTAGCGACTACGTGCGCTCGACGATCGCGGCGTACCTGAACGGCCTCATCGCGCTGGGCGTCGACGGATTCCGCATCGACGCGGCCAAGCACATCGCGGCGGCCGACCTCTCCGCGATCAAGGCCAAGCTCAGCAACCCCTCCGTCTTCTGGGCGCAGGAGGTCATCTACGGTTCCGGGGAGGCCGTGCAGCCCGGCGAGTACACCGGCACCGGTGACGTCGACGCCTTCCAGGGCGCCTACGACCTCAAGCGGATCTTCACCGGCGAGAAGCTCGCCTACCTCAGCAACTGGGGCGCGTCATGGGGTGCGGGCTACCTCGCGAGCGGCAGTTCGCGCACCTTCGTCGACAACTGGGACACCGAGCGCAACGGTTCGACCCTCACCTACAAGGCGGGCGCGACCTACACCCTGGCCAACGTCTACATGCTGGCCTGGCCCTACGGCTCGCCCAACGTGTACTCCGGCTACGAGTTCTCCGACAACGACGCCGGCCCGCCCAACGGCGGCACCGTCAACGCCTGCTACAGCGACGGCTGGAAGTGCCAGCACGCCTGGCCGCAGATCTCGGGCATGGTCGGCTTCCGCAACGCGGTCGCCGGCACCGCGGTGACCAACTGGTGGTCCAACGGCAACAACGCCATCGCCTTCGGGCGCGGCAGCAAGGGCTACGTCGCGATCAACCACGAGAGCGGCTCCCTCACGCAGACCTTCACCACCTCGCTGCCCGCCGGCACCTATTGCGACGTGCAGCACAGCGGCGCCACCTACACCGTCGGCTCGGACGGCAGGTTCACCGCCACCATCGGCGCCAACGACGCGGTGGCGCTCTACACCGGCGCCCCCTGCGGCAGCGGAGGCGGCGGCACGACGCCCGCGAGCGGTGCGTCCTTCTCGGTGAACGCCACCACGGTGGGGGGCCAGAACGTCTACGTCGTCGGCAACAACACCGCCCTCGGCAACTGGAACACCGGCAACGCCCTGCCGCTGTCCTCGGCGGCCTACCCGGTGTGGAAGCTCGACGTCTCCATGGGCGCGGGCACGTCCTTCGAGTACAAGTACATCAAGAAGGACGGCAGCGGGAACGTCACCTGGGAGTCCGGCGCCAACCGTACGGCGACCGTCCCCGCGAGCGGCAAGGTGACGATGGGCGACACCTGGCGCGCCTGACCCCTCCCTGCGCTCCAGCGCCTCAGCAGCGACCCGGCGCGGTGTCCAGGACGGCGAGCAACGCCGTCAGGGCATCGCGCTGGTCCGTGTCCAGGGGGGAGAGAAGCTCCTCGGCCGCCGCCCGGCGGGCGCGGCGCAGCCGCCGCACGGCGTCGTCGCCCTCCTCGGTGAGTTCGATGCGCACCACCCTGCGGTTGACCGGGTCGGGCGCCCTGCGGACCAGCCCCCGCTCCTCCAGGGCGTCGGTCAGGCTCGTCACCGCGCGCGGCACGACGTCCAGCCGCTCGGCGAGGTCGGCCATCCGGGGCGCGGTCCCGCTCTTGAGGATGTGCGCGACCGTGCGCAGCATGCGTGCCTGGGCCGGGGTGATGCCCACCGGCTCCAGGTGCCGCCGCTGTGCGCGGTGCAGCCGACGGGTCAGCCACAGCAACTGGTCGGCGAGGCGCCCGGTGCTCTCGTCGGTGTCCGCGGCGGAGGTGCGGGATTCCATGGTCAGAGGGTATCAGGATGCGGTTCATTGTGAGTATAGGTAACAATGAACTACACTCTCATCGCCTTGACATGCCCGGACCTTTCGGAGGCCCTTTGCACCCCGATCAATCCCCGAGGTGGACCCCGCCGCCCAAGGACCCCGCCCGACCCAATGACGTGCGCCGCGTCCTGCGGCTCTTCCGCCCCTACCGTGCCCGCCTGACCGTCGTCGGGCTCCTCGTCGGCGCCGCCTCACTCGTCTCGGTCGCCTCGCCCTTCATGCTGCGCGAGATCCTCGACACCGCGATCCCGCAGGGCCGCACCGGGCTGCTGAGCCTGCTCGCCCTCGGCATGATCGCCACCGCCGTCCTCAACAGCGTCTTCGGCGTCCTGCAGACCCTGATCTCCACCACGGTCGGCCAGCGCGTCATGCACGACCTGCGCACCGCCGTCTACGAGCAACTGCAGCGCATGTCGCTGGCCTTCTTCACCCGGACCCGCACCGGAGAGGTGCAGTCCCGCATCGCCAACGACATCGGCGGCATGCAGGCCACCGTCACCTCCACCGCGACCTCGCTGGTGTCCAACCTCACCAGTGTCGTGGCCACCGTCGTCGCGATGATCGCCCTGGACTGGCGCCTGACCATCGCCTCCCTGCTGCTGCTCCCGGTCTTCGTGTGGATCAGCCGCCGGGTCGGCACCGAGCGCAAGAAGATCACCACCCAGCGCCAGAAGCAGATGGCCGCGATGTCCGCCATCGTCACCGAGTCGCTGTCCGTCAGCGGCATCCTCCTCGGCCGCACCATGGGACGCGCCGACTCCCTCACCCGCTCCTTCGCCGAGGAGTCGGACCGGCTGGTCGACCTCGAGGTGCGCTCCAACATGGCCGGCCGCTGGCGGATGTCCACCATCGGCGTCGTCATGGCCGCCATGCCCGCGCTCATCTACTGGGTCGCCGGCATCGCCGTCAACGGAGCGGGCGGGGCGGTGTCGATCGGCACGCTCGTCGCCTTCGTCTCGCTCCAGCAGGGCCTGTTCCGGCCCACCGTCAGCCTGCTGTCGACCGGTGTCCAGGTGCAGACCTCGCTCGCGCTCTTCCAGCGCATCTTCGAGTACCTCGACCTGCCCGTCGACATCACCGAGAAGGACGACCCCGTACGCCTCCCGCGGGTCCGCGGCGACATCCGCTTCGAGGGCGTCGGCTTCTCCTACGACCCGGCCACGCCCGGGCGCACCCTCGACGGCATCGACCTGGCGGTCCCGGCCGGCGGCAGCCTCGCCGTCGTCGGCGCCACCGGCTCCGGCAAGAGCACCCTCAGCTACCTCGTGCCCCGGCTGTACGACGTCACCGAGGGCCGCGTCACGCTCGACGGCGTCGACGTCCGCGACCTCGCCTTCGACACGCTCGCCGCATCGGTCGGCGTCGTCTCCCAGGAGACGTACCTCTTCCACGCCTCGGTCGCCGAGAACCTCCGCTTCGCCAAGCCCGACGCCACCGACGAGGAGGTCGTCGCCGCCGCCCGCGCCGCGCAGATCCACGACCACATCGCGGGGCTGCCCGACGGCTACGACACCGTCGTCGGCGAACGCGGCTACCGCTTCTCCGGCGGAGAGAAGCAGCGCCTGGCCATCGCGCGGACGATCCTGCGCGACCCGCCGGTCCTCATCCTCGACGAGGCCACCAGCGCGCTGGACACCCGTACCGAGCACGCCGTCCAGGACGCCATCGACGCCCTCTCGGCGGGCCGCACGACCCTCACCATCGCCCACCGGCTGTCCACCGTCCGCGACGCCGACCAGATCGTCGTCCTCGACCACGGCCGGATCGTGGAACGCGGCAGCCACGACGAACTGCTCGCCCTGGACGGCCGCTACGCCGCCCTGGTCCGCCGTGACGCCCAACTCGTCCATACGGCATGATCCTCGGCCATGGGACCCATCGCGGGGGCGGAACTCCCCGGCTACCGGCAGATCGAGACGGACGCCTGGACCAATGACCACGGCGACCTCGTCAGCCTGCACTGGTTCGACGTGCCGCCGGACATCCCCGCGCCCCTGGAGGACCTGCCGCGCCTGCGCCACGCCCTGGCCCACTACACGGCCGGGGCGGGCGGCGGCCTCATCGAGGCCGACGTCCTGCACCTGGGAACGGTCCCCACGTTGCGCCAGGTCATCAAGGTCCCCCTGCCGGACCGCCCCACCGGCCAGGCGTTCCTCGGCAGCTACACCCTGCCCCGGGCCTCCTGCAGCGCCGTCGTGAAGGTCCAGGCCCTGGAGCAGGGCACCACCGGCGTCCGGGAGGCGCAGGTGCTCATCGAACTCGGCCCCGAGCGCTACTTCATGCCCCACCCCTACGCCTCCGACCTGCGGCAGGGCCTGCCCTTCCACTGGGGCGACGCCCCCCACTACGACGCGCACTTCCCCGACCACCCGCTCACCCGGGTCCGGGACGCACTGGCCCAGCTCGCCGTCTCGCTCCAGGTGGCCCCGGAGTACGCGGCCCTGCCTCCCTTCGCGGGACCGGTCACCACCACGCCGTAGACCCGGGTGAGCAAGCGCACATTCCGCCCCCGCCGATCGTCCGTCCGGTGCCCGGCACCGGCGCTAGGGTGAGCGGCGCCGCGCCGACCGCAGGAGGCAACCGATGGCCGCGTCCGACCGTTCCGCCGTGCTGCTGGCCAGGTTGCTCGCCACCACGGGCACCGCCCACTTCGTGGCGCCCCGGCCCTTCGACGCGATCGTCCCGCGCGTCCTGCCCGGCGAGCCCCGCACCTGGACCTACGTCAGCGGCGCGGTGGAACTGGCGCTCGCCGCGGGCATCGCACTGCCCCGTACCCGCCGGGCGAGCGCCCTGCTGGCGGCGGGCTTCTTCACCGCCGTGCTGCCGGCCAACGTGAAGATGGCCCGGGACTGGCGCGACCGGCCCGCGCCCCTGCGGAACGCCGCCTACGCCCGGCTGCCGCTCCAGGCACCGCTGGTGCTGTGGGCCCTGAAGGTGAGCCGCGACAGCCGCCCCTGACCGGCCCACGGGGCGTTGTCGGTGCCCCGTTCTACCCTCGGACGGTGACCTCGCACAGGAGCCCGTCCGTCGCCGTCGTCGCCGACCCCCTGGGGACCGGCGGGCGGCTGCAGGCGCTGCGCGAGGACGGCACCGCGGACGGACCCCCGCAGACCGTCGGCGACCTCGTGGAGGCCGTCGCCGAGCGCGAGGCCCGGCAGGCGCCGCGCTGGGTGTGGGCCGCCACCGACGAGATCTACCCGCCGCTGCTGGAGCGGCTCCCGGCCCGTCCGGCCCGGTGCCACGACCTCAAGCTCGTCGAGGCCCTGCTGCTCGGTTCCGAGGAGCGCTGGGGCCTGCCCCGTTCGCTGGGCGCCGGCTGGGCCCGGCTACGCGGACTCCCCGTGCCGGACGACGCGCGCGAAGGCGGCTCCGACGACCAGCCGGTGCTCTTCGCCGCCGACCGCCATCATCTGCCGCCGGGCACCGACCCGCTGGAGGCGGTGGTCGCCGTGCACGCCGACCAGCAGCGCCGGATCGCCCTGTCCGAGCACCCCGACCGGCTGCGCCTGCTGGCCGCCGCCGAGTCCGCCGGCGCCCTGGCCGCCGCCGAGATGGCCCGGGACGGCCTGCCCTGGAGCGCCGCCGCCCACGACGCGGTGCTCACCGGGCTGCTCGGCCCCCGCCCGGCGGGCGGCGTCCGTCCCAAGGTGCTGTCCGAGCTCGCCACCGGCATCCATGAGGCCCTGGGCCGCCCGGTGAACCCCGACTCGCCGGCCCAACTGCTGCCCGCCTTCGAGCGCGTGGGCGTGCGGATCACCTCGACCCGCTCCCACGTGCTGAGGGAGGTCGGGCATCCGGCCGCCGCGTTGCTGCTGCGCTACAAGGAGCTCTCCCGCATCCACAGCGCCCACGGCTGGGCCTGGCGTGAACAGTGGGCGCCCGCCGGGCGGTTCCACCCCGAGTACGTCGTCGGCGGTGTCGTATCCGGCCGCTGGGCCACCCGCGGCGGCGGAGCCCTGCAGATCCCCCGGCAGATCCGCGCCGCCGTGGTCGCCGACCCCGGGCACCGGCTGGTCGTCGCCGACGCGGGCCAGCTGGAACCCCGCGTCCTGGCCGCCCTCTCCGGCGATCCCGGGCTGGCGGCGGCCGCCGCCGAGGGCGACCTGTACGCGGCCCTGGCGCGCACCGCGTTCGGGGGCGACCGCGCGCGGGCCAAACTGGGCCTGCTGGGCGCGATGTACGGCCAGACCAGCGGTGAGGTGGGGCCGCTGCTCGAGGTCCTGCGCCGCCGCTTCCCGGACGCCATGCGCCTGGTGGAGTCCGCCGCCCGCACCGGCGAGGGCGGCGGTGTCGTCCGGTCCCACCTCGGGCGTACGTCACCGGCGCCGTCCGCCGACCGCCAGGAGCTCACCGACGCCCAGGCCCGCGCCTGGGGCCGCTTCACCCGCAACTTCGTCATCCAGGCCACGGCCGCCGAATGGGCGCTGGCCGTGCTGGCCTCGCTGCGGCGCCGCCTGGCCGCGCTCGACGGACGGCCGCACCTGGTGTTCTTCCTGCACGACGAGGTCATCGTGCACACCCCCCAGGAGCTGGCCCCCGCCGTGGAGCACGCCGTCGCGGAGTCCGCGGAGGAGGCCCGGCGCCTGCTCTTCGGCCCGACGCCGGTGCCCTTCCCGCTGCACACCCATGTCGTCGAGTGCTACGCGGACGCCAAGTGAGCGGCGCGCGGTCAGTCCGTCACGAGGACGACCTCCAGGGTGCGCGGCCCGTGCACGCCCTCCACCCGGTCCAGTTCGATGTCACTGGTGGCGGAGGGTCCGGAGATCCACGTCAACGGCCGGACGGGATCCAGCCGTTCCAGCGCCTGCGGCACCGAGTCCACGACCTGCTCCGGGACGCGCACGACGACGACGTGGTGGTCCGGGACGAGCGTGATCCTGCGCCGCCCCTGGTCGGGCCCGGCGTCCAGCACGATGGTGCCGGTCTCCGCGATCGCCACCGCGCAACCGGTGACGACGCTGTCGACGGCGTCCAGTTCGCGGGCCGTCAGCGCCGCGGAATCGGCCACCCGTTCCACGTCCTGCACCGCCGAGAGCCACTGCTCCGGAAGGCCGGGCGGGACGACGACCCGGCGGGCGCCGCGCGCGGCCAGCAGGCCGGCGAGGCGGCCGGGCAGCTCCCCGACGGTGGCGCGGTGGACGATGGCACGGTAGTCGGCGAGGTTCTCGGCCAGCAGATCGGCGGTCTGCGCGGCGTCCCGCCGTCCGTGGACACGCAGATAGTCACGGTCCACCGCGCCGCGCGCCGGTGCCGACCCGTGGGGCGCGTCGGCGAGGGCGCGGCGGATCCGCCCCAGGACCTGGTCACGGGTGCTCACTTGGTGCCCTCCCTGCTCTCGGTGCTGCCGCTGCCGGCGCCGGCGGTGCCCGGCCCCCGGGTGCGCCGCCACCAGTCGCGGAAGGACTCCGCCGGCACCGACGGGACGTCCCGGGTGTCGGTCCACGCCTTCCCGGGCCCTGGCAGCCGGCTGGGGTGGAACCTGCGGGTCCGCGACGCCAGCCGCTGACCGGCGCGCAGCGCGGCCGGGTGGTCCAGCGTCCAGCGCGCCGCGCGCATGGCCGCCCGCTCGGCCGCGTGGCCCTTGGCGGGCCTGAGCGTCACCTTGTTGCCCGCCCGGGTGGCCTCGCCGCCCTGCACGACGCGTTCCCGCAGGTGGACGAGGACCTCCGGGATGTCGATGGCGACCGGGCACACCTCGTAGCAGGCGCCGCAGAGGGACGAGGCGTACGGCAGCGAGGCGTCGATCGCGGTGTCCGTGCCGCGGAGCTGCGGGGTGAGGATGGCGCCGATCGGCCCGGGGTAGGCGGACCCGTACGCATGCCCGCCGGCCCGCTCGTACACGGGGCAGACGTTGAGGCAGGCCGAGCAGCGGATGCAGCGCAGGGCCTGCCGGCCCACCTCGTCGGCGAGGGTGTCGGTGCGGCCGTTGTCGACCAGGACGAGGTGGAAGGCGCGCGGTCCGTCCTCGTCGGTGGTCCCGGTCCAGGTGCTCGTGTACGGGTTCATCCGCTCGGCCGTGGAGGAGCGCGGCAGGAGCTGCAGGAAGACCTCGAGGTCCTGCCAGCTCGGCAGCACCTTCTCGATGCCGACCACCGAGATCAGGGTCTCGGGGAGCGTCAGGCACATGCGGCCGTTGCCCTCGGACTCCACCACGACCAGGGTGCCGGTCTCGGCGATCATGAAGTTGGCGCCCGAGATGCCGACCTTGGCACGCAGGAACTTCTCCCGCAGGTGGAGCCGGGCGGCCTCGGCCAGTTCGGCGGGGGAGTCGGAGAGCCCCTCGGGCGCCGGACGGCCCCAGCGGCCCATGGCCTCGTTGAAGATGTCCCGGATCTCGGAGCGGTTGCGGTGGATCGCGGGCACCAGGATGTGGCTCGGCAGGTCGTCGCCGAGCTGCACGATCAGCTCGGCCAGGTCCGTCTCGTAGGCGGAGATCCCGGCCTCGGCGAGCGCCTCGTTGAGACCGATCTCCTGGGTCGCCATGGACTTGACCTTGACGACCTCGGTCTCACCGGTGGCGCGGACCAGGTCCGTCACGATGCGGTTGGCCTCGTCCGCGTCGACGGCCCAGTGGACGGTGCCTCCCGCGGCGGTGACCGCCTCTTCCAACCGCACCAGGTAGTGGTCGAGATGGCGCAGCACGTCGTCCTTGATCTGCTTGCCCGCCGCCCGCAGTTGCTGCCAGTCGTCGAGTTCGGCGACGGCGCGGGCCCGCTTGTCCCGGATGGTGTGGGTGGCGTGCCGCAGGTTGCCGCGCAGGGTTGTGTTGCGCACGGCCTCGCCGGCGGCGACGGGGAAGGCGGGCATGCCCAGGTAGGTGCCGCTCATCGGATGCCTCCGTAGGGCTGCTCCTCGGTCGACGCGAGGATCTCGGCGAGGTGGACCGGCCGGACCTCGGAGCCGAGCCGGGCGAGGGTGCCGCCGATGTGCATCAGGCAGGAGTTGTCCACCGTGCACACGGCGCGAGCGCCGGTGGAGGTGATGTTGCGGGCCTTGTCCGCGCCCATCGCCGCGGAGACGGCCGCGTTCTTGACGGCGAAGGTGCCGCCGAATCCGCAGCATTCCTCGGCGCCCGGCAGCTCGACCAGCTCCAGCCCCTTCACATGGCTGAGCAGTTCCACCGGGCGGCGGCCCAGCCCCAGCATCCTCAGGCCATGACAGGTCGGATGATAGGTGACGGGATAGGGGAAGTAGGCGCCGACGTCCGTCACCTTGAGCACGTCGGTGAGGAACTCGGTCAGCTCGTAGGTGCGCGGCACGACGGACGCGGCGACGGCGGTGAGACCCTCCCCGCGCCCCTCCGCGCGGGCCCGGTCGCCGATGCGGGGGTAGTTGTCCCGCACCATCGCGGCGCAGGAACCGGACGGGGTGACGATGTAGTCGTACCCCTCGAACGCCTTGGCGTACCGCCTGACCAGGGGCTCCGTCTCGTGGCGGTAGCCGGTGTTGAACTGCGGCTGGCCGCAGCAGGTCTGCGCGGCGGGGAAGTCCACGGTCACCCCCAGCCGCTCCAGCAGGGTCACGACGGCCTTCCCCGTCTCGGGGTACAGCGTGTCGTTCACGCAAGTGACGAACAGTGCTACGCGCATGCGGCCTCCTCACGGTCGGCACGGCCACCCGTGGGCTCATACTGCCGTATACGCCCCGCACTATGGGGCAGAGATCGGATGTCTGCGCGCCGCAGAACGTGCCATTGACGAGCCATGTCGGGGTGTCCTAACGTCCCTGCCATCGATTGAAACCTTTCATATCAGACCCGAGAGGCCAGGGCCGACCGTGCAGCGCGTCTGTTTCCTGTTGAAGGTCCGCAAGGACCGGCTCGCCGAGTACCGCGAGCGTCACGCCGCCGTCTGGCCCGACATGCTGGACGCCCTCTCCGCCACCGGCTGGCACAACTACTCGCTCTTCCTCCGTGAGGACGGCCTGCTCGTCGGCTACCTGGAGACCGAGGACTTCGCGGCCGCACAGGAGGCGATGGCGGCGACCGACGTCAATGCCCGCTGGCAGGCGGAGATGGCGGCCTTCTTCGAGGCGCTGGACGGAGCCCGGCCCGACGAGGCCATGCGGCCGCTCACGGAGGTCTTCCACCTGGCATGACGCCACTGCCGTAGCCCGCGCGACGATCCGCCCCGCCCCGGAGGCCACGCTGCCGTTCCGCCGCTGCCGTTCGGCCGGCCGGACACAGTGGGCGCCGACGCCGTCACGAATGCGTAGCATGAACCCGCGGCCTGCGGCGGGCCGGCGGCAGGAGGTAGGGCGGAGCTCGTGACACGCATGGTGGGGATCAAGGACGTCGCCCGGCAGGCGGGCGTTTCGGTCGGCACGGTGTCGAACGTGATCAACCGGCCCGACATGGTCTCCGAGGACACGCGTGCCCGCGTGCTGTCGGTCATCGAGCAACTGGGCTACGTGCGCAGTGAGTCCGCCCGGCAGCTGAGGGCGGGCCGCAGCAGGATCATCGCGCTGCTCGTGCTCGACATGGCCAACCCCTTCTTCGTGGACGTCGCCTCCGGGGCCGAGCGGGCCGCCCGCGAGACCGGGCTCGGAGTGATGCTCTGCAACAGCGGCGAGAGCCCTTCGGAGGAGGCCGACTACCTCGGGCTCTTCGCCGAGCAGCGGGTGCGCGGCGTCCTGGTGACGCCCGCGGACACCAGCGGCCGGAACATCGCCTCCTTCCGGCGCCACGGCATCCCCTTCGTCTTCGTGGACCGCGTCGTGCCGAGCGCCGAGGCCTGCTCGGTGTCCGTGGACGACATCGAGGGCGGCCGCCTCGCGGTCGACCACCTCATCGAACGCGGCCACGAACGCATCGTCTACGTCAGCGGTCCGATGCACCTCGCCCAGTGCCAGGACCGGCGCACGGGCGCCTTGGACGCGCTCGCCGCCGCCGGGCTCCCCGCGGAGTCCCTGGCGCACATCGAGGCGGAGCGTCTGGACGTCCCCTCCGGACGCGACGCCGGCGCCCGGCTCCTGGGGATGGCCAACCGCCCGACCGCCGTCTTCTGCGCCAACGACCTGCTCGCGCTGGGCGTGCTGCAGGCGCTGTACGCGGCGGGCATCGCGGTGCCCGAGGAGATCGCACTGGTCGGTTACGACGACATCGAGTTCGCGGCGGCGGCCGCGGTGCCGCTGACGTCCGTGCGGCAGCCCGCTTACCGGATGGGCCGCGCGGCGGCCGACCTGCTCATCGAGGAGACCGGGGACGCGGCCGAGGAGCACGAGCACCGGCGCATCGTCTTCCAGCCCGAACTCGTCGTCCGGGGCTCCACCCTCGGCAAGAGCGGCCGCGCCGCCCGCTGAGCCCTCCGGGAGCGCCGGGCCCGGGGGTCCGCCCGGCCCTCGGGTCGATCCGTTCCGCCGGAACCACGCATCTTGGCCGGGCCGTCAGCCGGCCGCGGCCACCGGTTCCGGCGTCCGGGCCGCGTCCAGGGCGCGGTCCCGTCCCCGCAGGTAGGCGCGGATCTCGCGGACCGCGCTGCGGCCGGCCCGGTTGGCGCCGATGGTGCTCGCGGAGGGGCCGTAGCCGATGAGGTGGACGCGCGGGTCGGCGGCGACCTGGGTAAGCCCCTCCAGGCGGATGCCGCCGCCGGGCTCGCGCAGGCGCAGCGGGGCGAGGTGGTCCAGGGCGGCACGGAAGCCGGTGGCCCACAGGATGACGTCGGCGGTGACGTGGCGGCCGTCCGCCCAGGTCACGCCGTCCGGGGTGATCCGGTCGAACATGGGGAGGCGTTCGAGGATGCCGCGCTCGCGGGCGCGCTCCATCGCCTCGGTCATGGGCAGCCCCGTCACGCTGACGACGCTCTGGGGCGGAAGGCCGTGCTTGACGCGTTCCTCGACCAGCGCCACCGCGGCCCGTCCCTGATCCTCCCCGAAGGGGCCCGTGTGGTAGGCGGGCGGCCGCCGGGTCACCCAGGTCGTCGCGGCCGCGCCACCCGGCTCGTGGAGTTCCATGAGCAGTTGTACGGCCGAGGTGCCGCCGCCGACCACGATCACGTGCTTCCCGGCGAACTCCTCGCGCCCGCGGTACCCCGCCGTGTGCAGCTGGCGGCCGCGGAAGGCCTCCTGGCCCGGGTAACGGGGGACGAAGGGCCGGTCCCAGGTCCCGGTCGCGTTGATCAGCGCGCGGGTAGCCCACGTGCCGGCGTCGGACTCGACCAGCAGGCGCCCTTCCGGGCCCTCGCGGACCGTGGAGACGTCGACCGGGCGGTGCACCCGCAGGTCGAAGGTGCGCTCGTAGCGGTCGAAGTACTCGGCGACGACCTCGGCGGACGGCCGGTCGGGGTCGGCGCCCTCCAGCTCCATGCCGGGCAGCGAGTGCACCCCGTGCGCCCTGCCGTACGTCAGCGTCGGCCAGCGGAACTGCCAGGCGCCGCCGGGGCCGGGGGAGTGGTCGAGGACGACGAAGTCCTCGTCCGGCCGCATCCCGTTCCGTCGCAGGAAGTACGCACCCGAGAGCCCGGCCTGCCCGGCCCCGATGACGGCGACGTCCACATCCACATGGTTCACGTTTCCACTAACTACGGGCGTTCGTGGAAGCTTCCCGCGGACACCTCGCGCCGCAGCCGGGCCACCCGCGCGGCGGCCTCCTCCAGGCGGGACAGCGGCAGGTCGCCGTCGGCGACCGCGCGGGTGGCCGCGGTCCGGATGGCCTCCAGGACGCCCGCCCCGCAACGGGGCCCGAGCTGCAGCAGGTCCACGCCCGAGAGCCAGGCCAGGACGGCCGCGCCCGGTACGCCCCAGCCCTCCACGACCTCGTCGGTGTCCAGCGGTTCGCTGATCACGACCGCGCCGTCGCCGAACTCGTCCCGCAGCAGTTCGGTGACCGCGGGCCCGCTGAGCGCGGCCGGGACGTCGACGGTGACCGCCCCGGCCCGTTCCAGGCCGCGCCGGAGCCATTCCGGCGGTCTGCGGGTCCGGCCGACGGGCAGCAGGCAGACGTCGACCAGCGCGGCGACGCGGTGCGGTGCGTACACGTGGGGGTCCCCCTCTGGCGCTCGGGCGGGCGCTGCCGACCCTATCCCGAGGGACGGCAAGTGGTCCAGACCAATCGGGGGCGGCCGCCCGGATCAGGACAGCCGCCCCCGTCGTGCGGCGCCGTTCACCGGCCTCCGGAGAACAGCAGCGGCGCCCCGCCCGGCGCGGACGCGGGCCGGCCGTTCGCCGCCGGCACGCCCGGCACGCCAGGGAGGGGTGCGGCGGGCGCCCTCTCGAGCAGCCCCCGTGCGGCCAGTTCGGGCATGACGCCCTCGCCGAACCAGTACGCCTCCTCCAGGTGCGGGTAGCCCGACAGCACGAAGTGGTCGATCCCCAGGGCGTGGTACTCCTCGATCCGGTCGGCGACCTCCGCGTGGCTGCCGACCAGCGCCGTCCCGGCCCCGCCGCGCACCAGGCCCACCCCGGCCCACAGGTTCGGCGAGATCTCCAGCCCGTCACGCGAGCCGCCGTGCAGCGCCAGCATCCGCTGCTGGCCCACCGACTCGCTGCGCCCCAGCGCCTCCTGCGCGGCGGAGACCGTGTCCTCGTCGAGGTCGTCCAGCAGCCGCTCGGCCGTGGCCCACGCCTGCTTGGCGGAGTCGCGGGAGATCACGTGCAGGCGGATGCCGAAGCGCACCGTGCGCCCCTCAGCCTCGGCCAGAGCGCGGATCCAGTCGGTCTTCGCCTTCACCTGCTCCGGCGGCTCGCCCCAGGTCAGGTAGACGTCCGCGTGCCGGGCCGCGACGGGCCCGGCCGCCGGTGACGAGCCGCCGAAGAAGACCTGCGGCACCGGGTCCGGCGGCAGCGCGGTCAGTCCGCCCTCCACCCGGTAGTGCTCGCCGTCGAAGTCGAAGGGCCGGCCACCCCACACCCCGCGCACCACCGACAGGAACTCGTCGGTGCGCGCGTAGCGGGCGTCGTGGTCCAGGTGGTCGCCGAAGCGCCGCTGTTCGGTGGAGTCCCCGCCGGTGACGACGTTGAGCAGCAACCGGCCCCGGGTGATCCGCTGGTAGGTCGCCGCCATCTGCGCCGCCAGCACCGGCGAGACGACCCCCGGCCGGAAGGCGACCAGGAACTTCAGCCGCTCGGTGTGCTGCGACAGCGCGACGGTGGTCAGCCAGGCGTCCTCGCACCAGGTGCCGGTGGGCGTCAGCACGGCCTCGAAGCCGAGCTGGTCGGCGGCCCGCGCGATCTGCGCCAGGTAGTCGATGTCGGGCGCCCGCACCCCGGAGACAGGCGTGACGCGGGAGCGGTTGACGCCGCCGTCGGTGTAGGCGTGCCGGTCCACCAGGGTGCGGCCGTCGCCCCCGGTGGGCAGGAACCAGTGCAGGTGCACGGACATGTGCGGCCCTCTCAGTAGGTGCGTGCGGCGGTGGTCGAGGCGGGCAGGTCGCCGTTGAAGCGGCGGTCGACGAAGTCGGAGAAGTCGACGTGCCGCGGGATGAGGCCGAGCTTCGCGAAGGTGTCGGCGATCTCCTGCTCCGAGGCGACGGCCGCGTCGTCGACGGCCACCGAGACCCGGGTGCCGTTGCTGCGCTTCACCGAGTCCAGGGCCACCTCGTACGGCAGCCCGGTCTCCTTGGCCCACATCTTGGCCCACTCCTCGGGGTGCTCGTAGACCCAGTCCTGGGCGCGCCGCAGACGCTCCAGGTAGTCGCCGATGGCGGCGGACTTCGCCTTGTCCGCGAGCGCGCCGGGTGCGGCGACCTGGAAGGCGAGGCCGTTGACGCGCCCCGTACCGGTGGTCAGCACCCGCGCGCCATTGGCGCGCAGCACCTGGGAGGTGTACGGGTCCCAGATCGCCCAGGCGTCGACCTTGCCGCCGCTGAAGGCGGCCAGGGCGTCGGCGGGCTGCAGATAGCTGACGTCGACGTCGTCGAGCGCCAGCCCGGCTGCCTGCAGCGAAGCGATCAGCTGGTAGTGCGCGGAACTGCCCTGGGCGACGGCGATGCGCTTGCCCTTGAGGTCGGCGGGCCGCTTCAGCGCCGAGCCCTTCGGGACGACGATGGCCTCGCCCTCGGAGGAGCCGTGCGATGCCGCCACCACCGTGATCCTCGACCCGGAGCCCGCGGCGAACACCGGCGGCGTGTTGCCCACCCCGCCGATGTCCACCGCCTTGGCGTTGACGGCCTCCAGCAGTGGTGGCCCGGAGGTGAAGGTCGACCACTTGATGCGGTACGTGAGGTGGTCGAGCTCGCCCGCCGCGCGCAGGACGGCCTCCGAACCGCCCTTCTGGTCGCCGACGTTCAAGGTGACCGGGCCCTTGCCGTCGGTGCCGTCACCGGCGCCGCCCACGGTGCTGTCGGCGGAGGAGACGCCGCAGGCGGAGAGCAGGAGGGCGAGCGGGAGCAGCAGGGCGTGGGCGATGCGCCGGGTTGTCTTCATGGTGGGTCCGTCGTCCTTCTCGTGAGGGCGGATCAGGCGGCTTCGGCGGCCGTCGGCGCGTCGACGCCGAGTTCGGCCAGCAGACGGGAGCGCAGGGCGGTGAATCCGGGGTCGCCGACGTCGCGCGGACGGGGCAGCGCGACCGGGGTGTCGTGGGCGATGACCCCGTCCCGCATGACCAGGGCCCGGTCGGCGAGGAGCAGGGCCTCGTCCACGTCGTGCGTGACGAGCAGCACCGCGCAGCCTCGGCGCTGCCACAGCTGGGCGACGAGGCGCTGCGCCTTGATGCGGGTCAGCGCGTCCAGCGCGCCGAACGGCTCGTCGAGCAGCAGCAGATCGGGTTCGCGCACCAGCGCCCGGGCGAGCGAGGCACGCTGCGCCTCACCGCCCGACAACGTCTTGGGCCAGGCGCCGGACCGCTGCCGCAGCCCGACCTCCTCCAACGCGGCCTCCGCCAGCGCCCGTTCGGGCCGGCCCGGCAGGCCGAGCAGGACGTTGCGCCACACCCGCTTCCACGGCATCAGCCGCGGCGCCTGGAAGGCGACGGCACGCCTGTCCGGCACCAGCACGGTGCCCTCGATCTCCCGGTCGAGCCCGGCCAGGACACGCAGCAGCGTGCTCTTGCCGCAGCCGCTGCGGCCGAGCAGGGCGGTGAACTCGCCGGGGCGCAGGGTGAGGTCGAGGCCGTCGATGACGGGCCGGCCGCCGAAGGAGCGGGTCAGCCCCGCCACGCGCACGGCCGCGGGACCGGCCGCGGCTGTGGCGTCGGCTCCGGCGTCGGTTCCGGCGGCGTGGTGGCTCACTGGCCGGTGAAGGTCGGTCGCCATTGCAACAGCAGCCTTTCGAGGGAGCGGACGACGATGTCGGCGGTGAGGCCGAGGAAGGCGTAGACGACGAGGCAGACCACGATCACGTCGGTCCGCAGGAAGTCCCGCGCCTGCGTCATCAGGAAGCCGATGCCGTCGGAGGCGTTGATCTGCTCCCCGAAGACCAGGGCGAGCCACGCTGTCGCGAGCGAGTAGCGCAGCCCCGTCATCGCGCCGGGCAGCGCGCCCGGCAGCACGACGTGCCGGACCAGCCCCCAGCGGGACAGGCCGAGCGAGGTGCCCGCCTCGATCAGTTGCTCGTCGACGCCGCGGATCCCCGCGTGGACGTTGAGGTAGAGGTGGAAGGCGACGCCGAGCGCGATGAGGGTGACCTTCGGTGCCTCGCCGATGCCGAGCCAGATGATGAACAGCGGGATCAGGCCGACGAACGGCACCGCGCGCAGCATCTGCACGCTCGCGTCGACCAGGTCCTCGCCCAGGCGGGACAGCCCTGACAGCAGGGCCAGGGCGATGCCGGCCGCGCCGCCGAGGAGCAGCCCGATCACCACGCGCTGCAGTGACACCGCCATGGCGGAGGTCAGTTGACCGCTCGCCACGAGGTCGGCCGCCGTGCCGGCGATGGTGCCCGGCGAGGCCAGGACGTCCGGCCGCAGCACACCGGTCGTGCTGAGCACCTGCCACACCGCGAGCAGGAGCAGCGGCCCTGTGGTCCGCCGCAGCCAGCGGGGCAGTGAGCGGCGGCGGGCGGAGACGGGTACCACGGGGCGCAGTTCGGGAGCGGCCGTGGAAGGGACGGCAGAAGGGACGGCAGAAGGGACGGCGTCAGGAGGGACGTCGGCTGATATGGCGGAAATGTCCGGTGGTGCTTTGCTGATGCTCATGAGAAGGCTCCACGTCGGGGAGGCGGTGAGCGGGCGCGGCACGCCCCTGCGTCGGCGGAACCGGTCAGGCGCAGGCGTGGGCGCTACGACTCGTCACGGGAACGCGGACGGGGGCGGTGCGGGGAGGGCGCGCAAAGGCGCACGGAACCGGCGCGCTCGAGAGGCGCGCAAAGAGGTGAGGAAGCGTCAGCAGCCGCGGCGACAGGCGGCGGAGGCCACCCGCAACAGGTCGATGTGACCGCGCGTGGTGAGCAGAACGGGACGCGACATGTCCACGACCGTAGCCAGGCCGTCCGCATGGCGTCAACGGCGTCTCGGCCCTCGGAACGCCCGCGCCACCCCCGCCACGCGGCGGGCTCCCGGGTGGGCCACCATGGTCACATGGCCGACGCTTTCTCCACCCGTACCCTCGACGTCACCACCGGCAGCCGGGAGACGGTCCACGACCTGACCGGCGCCTGCGCCGACTTCCTCGACGACGTCGCCCACGGACGCGACGGGCTGCTCAACGTGTTCGTCCCGCACGCCACCGCCGGGATCGCCGTCATCGAGACCGGCGCGGGCAGCGACGACGACCTGCTGGCCGCGCTCCACGACCTGCTCCCCGCCGACGACCGCTGGCGCCACCGCCACGGCAGCCCCGGCCACGGCCGCGACCACGTGCTGCCCGCCATCGTCCCGCCGCACGCCACGCTCCCGGTGATCGGCGGCCGGCTGGAGCTCGGCACCTGGCAGTCCGTCGTCCTGGTCGACACCAACCGCGACAACCCGCGGCGACAGGTCCGGCTGAGCTTCCTCGGCTGAATCCCGCGCCGTCCGCGCCTCCTGCGCGTCGGGCCGCCCGCCCGTCAGCCCGTCAGCCAGTCCATGACCGCCCGGGCGTCGAAGGCGTCCTGCCCTCCGCGCACCAGCAGGCCGGCCGTCGCGAAGGCGGGGTCGTCGGTCTGCGCGGGCAGGTAGGGGACGGCGACGCAGCGCATGCCCGCCCGGTGCGCCGCCTCCGCGCCAGGTGGCGCGTCCTCGACGACCACGCAGTCCGCCGGGTCCACGTCGAGCCGGGCCGCCGCCTGCAGGAACACGTCCGGGGCGGGCTTGCCCCGGCCGACCTCCTCCGCCGAGACCACGGTCGTCAGCAGGGCGTCCAGCCCGGTGCCCGCCAGCACCGCCCGGATCGCCTCGCGCGACGAACCCGAGGCCACCGCCATGGGGTGCCCGGCCTTCGCCAGCAGCTCGACGAACGCGCGCATCCGCGGGAACACGTCGGTGGCCCCGCGGGCCAGCTCCAGGTAGAGCCGGTTCTTGCCGTCCAGCAGCTCCTGGACGGAGGCCGACAGGCCGTACTCCTCGCGGAGGGTCTCCAGCGTCTCCTTGGTGCCGATGCCGATGAAGCGCCGGTGCTGCTCCCAGGTGAAGTCGTCCACGCCGTGCGCGGACAGCAGCCGGCGGCCCGCCTCGAAGTAGTTGGGCTCGCTGTCCACGAGGGTGCCGTCGAGGTCGAATATCACCGCGGGGAGCGTCATGCCTCCCAGCATGCCAAGCCGGCGATCACGGCGTGCGCCCGGCTGCGGCGTCCCGGCCGACCTCCCGGACCAGCGGCAGCATCCGCTGCGGCACCCGCTCGCGCAGCGCGACCTCGGTGCGGGTGCGGACCACACCCGGCACCTGGACCAGACGCTGGATCACGTCCTCCAGGTGCGCGGCGTCCCGGGCGACCACCCGGGTGAGGAGGTCGCCGCCCCCGGTGATCGAGAACGCCTCGATGATCTCGGGTACGGCGGCCAGGGCCGCGCCCGTGGCGTCCAGATGGCCCTGGGTCACCTCCAGGTGGACGAAGGCCAGCACCCGGTACCCCAGGGCCTCGGGCGACAGGCGCGGGCCGTACCCGGTGATCACCCCATCCCGTTCCAGCCGGTCGAGCCGCGCCTGCAGGGTCCCGCGCGCCACACCCAGGATGCGGGCGTACTCGCGGACGCTGGTGCGCGGCTGTTCCAGCAGCAGCGCCAGGATGCGGGCGTCCAGCTCGTCGGCGGGCACGGGACGCTGCCTCGCGCCGCTCAGAGGAGGGCGTCGATGGTGATCGGCAGTTCGCGGAGGCGCTTTCCGGTGGCGTGGTACACGGCGTTGGCGATGGCGGGTGCGATGCCGACCAGGCCGACCTCGCCGACGCCCTTGGTGCCGGTCGGTGTGCCGCGGTCGGGCTCACCGACGAAGAGCACGTCCAGCTCCGGGATGTCGGCGTTCACGGCGACGAGGTAGTCGGCGAAGGTCGCGTTGGCGATGCGGCCGGTGCGCGGGTCGGTGACCGTGTCCTCGAACAGGGCCATGCCGATCCCGCCGACCGTCCCGCCGATGATCTGGCTCCTGGCGGTCTTCTCGTTGAGGATGCGGCCGCCGTCGATCGCGGACACCACCCGGGCGACCCGGACGACGCCGAGGTCGGCGTCGACGCGTACCTCCACGAACTTCGCGCCGTAGGCCCCGGCCATGGACATGCCTATGGCAGCGGAGTCCGGAGGCGTGCTGCTCCCGGTCGCCGTCAGCTGGGGCAGCCCGTGCCGGGAGAGGATGTCCGCGTAGGACTCCCCGCGGTCCGGGCGGCCCACCAGGTGCACCCTGCCGCCGGAGGCCTCGACGTCCTCGGGGGAGGCGCCCAGCAGTGGGGAGTCGGCGTCCCCGCGCGCGAGGTCCGCGAACAGGCCCACGAGTTTGCGGCAGGCGTCGTGAACGGCGTTGCCGAGCGCGCCGGTCAGGCCGGAGCCGCCCGCCATCATCGAGTCGGGCATGTCGGAGTCGCCGAGGTCGAAGCGGACCCTCTCCAGGGGCAGGCCCAGTTCCTCGGCGGACAGCTGGGCCATCACGGTGTACGTGCCGGTGCCGATGTCGGTCGCCGCGCTGCGCACGAACGCGCTGCCGTCGCGGTTTACGGTCGCCTCGGCCATGCACGGCGTCGCGAAGTACGGGAACATCGCGCTCGCCATGCCGTAGCCGACGAGCCAGTTGCCGTCGCGCATGGACCGCGGCTCCGGGTTCCGGTCGGCCCAGCCGAAGCGCCGCGCGCCGGCCTCGTAGCACTCCAGGATCGCCTTCCCGGACCAGGGCAGCCCGTTGCGCGGGTCGACCTCGGTGTGGTTGCGGATCCGCAGCTCCAACGGGTCGATGCGCAGGGTGTACGCCAATTCGTCGAGGGCCGACTCCAGCGCGAAGCTGCCCTGCGCCTCGGCCGGGGCGCGCATCGACGTCGGTACGGCGATGTTGAGCTTGGCCTGCTGGTCCCGGGTGATCACGTTCGGGCACCGGTAGGCGAACGAGGTCCCGTGGGAGAACGGCTCGAAGTCGTTGTCCTCCATGCTCAGCGAGCTGAGGCTGCGGTGGTCGAGGGCGACCAGGTCGCCGTCGCGCGTGGCGCCCATGCTGAGCCACTGCACACCGCTGGGACGGTGCCCCACGGAGGTGAACATCTGCGGCCGGGTCAGCACGAGCTTGACCGGGCGCTTGGTCGACCGGGCGGCCATGGCGGTGAGGATCACGTGCGGCCACGCCCGCAGCCCGGCGCCGAAGCCGCCGCCGACGTAGGGCACCAGCACCCGAACCGAACTCTCGGGGATGCCGAAGACCATGGACAAGGTGGTGCGCACCATGGACGGCCACTGGCTGGTGTCGTGGACGGTGAGGGTGTCCTCCTCCCACACGGCCAGCGTGGCGAACAGCCCGAGCGGGTTGTTGGTGTTGTCCGCCGTGAGGTAGGTGCCGCGCACGATGACGTCGGCGGCCTCCAGGGCGGCGGCCACGTCGCCGCGCGAGTGGTCCATCTTCCACGGGTCGACCACATGCTGCGCCCTCGGGTCCTGCAGGTCCAGCAGCGGCTCACCGGCCTCGTACTCGGCGTGCACCAGCCGCGCCGCGGCGGCGGCCTGCTCCGGCGTCTCGGCCACCACGAAGGCGATGTGCTGCCCGTGGTGCATGATCCGGTCGTTGCGCAGCGGGGCGGGCGGCGACTGGCCGAGCACCGTCGTGGGGCCGGTGCCGACCTGCGGGGCGTTCTCGTGGGTGAGCACCGCGATCACACCGGGCGAGCGTTCGGCCTCCTCGGTGTTCATGCGGACGATCCGGCCCGCGGCGATGGTGCTCTGCACCAGGGCGCCGTAGGCCTGGCCGTGGACGTTGAAGTCCATCGGGTAGGGGGCGGCGCCGGTGACCTTGCGCGGCCCGTCGACCCGGTTGACGCCCGCACCGACCAACGGCCTGCTCTCGACCGTGCTCATGCCGTCACTCCTGACACTGTCTGCAGCTCGCGGACGAGGGTCCGGCGGGCCAGCGGCACCTTGAACGCCGTGCCGGGCACGGTCCAGGCGTCGCGCATCGTCGCCTCGGACGCGTCCAGGAAGGTCGCCGACGTGGCCGGAGCGCCCGTCAGCACGTGCTCGGCCTCGTAGGCCCGCCAGGGTTTCGAGCCCACCCCGCCCAGCCCGACCCGGGCCTGACGGATCGTGCCGTCCTCCACGACGAGCACGACCGCGGCCGAGGTCAGGGCGAACTCGTACGACACCCGGTCGCGGACCTTGAGGTAACCCGAGCGGGCGGACGGCGGCGGGAGCGGGATCTCGACCTCGGTGATCAGCTCGGCGTGCTCCAGGACGTTCTCCCGTTCCGGACTCTCGTCGGCCGTGACGTAGAACTCCGTGAGGGGGACGCTGCGCCGGCCCGACAGCCCCTGGACGTGCACGACCGCGTCGAGCGCCACCAGGGCGACGGCGAGGTCGGAGGCGTGCAGCGCGATGCAGTTCTCGTTCACACCGAGCACCGCGTGCATCCTGGCCGCGCCCTGCACGGCCGCGCAGCCCGTGCCTGGTGCGCGCTTGTTGCACTCGAGCACCATGGGGTCGCGGAAGTAGCGGCAGCGGGTGCGCTGCAGCAGGTTGCCGCCGATGGTGGCCATGTTCCGCAACTGCACCGAGGCGCCCATCAGGAGGGCCTCGCGCACCACGGGCAGCCGCTCGGCGACCGTGGCGTCGGCGGCCAGCTCCTCCATCGTGGCCAGCGCCCCGACGTGGAGCGACTCGCCGCGCCGCTCGATGCCGTGCAGCGGGAGCCGGGTGATGTCGATCAGCGTCGGCGGCTCCAGGACCCCGTCCTTCATCAGGTCCAGCTGGGTCGTGCCGCCCGCGAGGCAGGAAGCCGACGGGTCCTCCGCCAGCAGCCGCACGACCTCCTGGGTGTCGGTCGCCCGCACGTACTCAAAGGTGCGCATCGTAACCTCCCCCGGACGCCGCCTCGCGGATCGCCGCCACGATGTTGGGATAGGCGCCGCAGCGGCACAGGTTGCCGCTCATGAACTCCCGGATCTCCTCGTCGGAGCCGGTCCTGCCCTCGGCCATCAGCGCCACCGCGGACATGATCTGGCCGGGGGTGCAGAAGCCGCACTGGAAGCCGTCGTGGTCCATGAAGGCCCGCTGCACCGGGTGCGGTCCGTCCGCGCCGCCGACGCCCTCGATGGTGGTGATCGCCCGGCCCTCGGCCTGGGCGGCCAGTGTCAGGCAGGACAGCACTCTCCTGCCGTCGAGATGGACCGTGCACGCGCCGCAGGCTCCCTGGTCACAGCCCTTCTTCGTGCCCGTCAGGCCCAGCCGGTCCCGCAGCGCGTCCAGCAGCGTGACCCGGGTGTCCAGGCGAAGGGTGTACGACCGGCCGTTGACGTCGAGTGTCACGACCCGCTCGATGGTTCCGGGACGGTCCACGTCCCGCTCGCTCGCCACGTCCCTCATCGCGTCCTCCTCCGGACGGGTCGGGTACGACTCGAGCCCCTCCTGGGGCGGATCCGGTGAGTTGGTTCGTCAGGCGCCGTTAAAAGGCGGGATCGACTTTTCGCGTCAATACGTCCGCCTTTCACCTCAATATACGCCGAATGGGCGTTCCGGCATGGGCCAGTGGTCCGGCCCCGCCCTGGCCGCGCGATCGACGGCCGGGCCAATGGCCCAGTGGAACGGGGCTCGCTTGAGCCAAGGGCCCTGAGGATGTTTTCCTGGGGGCGACGCTGGCGTTGCGGGAGGTACGAGGCCCCGCAGCGCCTTTTCCATGCGCGGACACGCACCGCGGCACGAACGAGGGGGCAGGGCGGGCACGTGGTGAGGCGCATGTTCATCGCACCGGACCCGGGGCGCGCGCGGCTGCGCAGCGCCTCGCGCGCGGTCCTGGGCATCGCGGGGGCGGTCGCCGCCGTGGCGGCGGCCGGGCTGCCGCTGCCCGCCGTCGTGGTCGGCGGTCTGGCCGCGCTGCTGGCGCTGTTCGTCGTCGCCGACCCCGGCCCGGCCCGGCAGGCCGCGACGACCGCGCTGATGCCCGTGGTGGGCTTCCCCGTCCTCGCGCTGGCCGCCTGGCTGCATCCGTACCCGGGCGCACGGGACGCGGCCTTTCTCGCGGTGGTCTTCGCCGGGGTCTACGCCCGGCGCTGGGGGGCGCGCGGCCACGCCCTGGGCGTCTTCGCGTTCATGATGTTCTTCATCGCCCAGTTCCTCCGGGCCGGTCCGGGACTGCTGCCGGAGCTGTACGGGGCCGTGGGCCTGGGGCTGGGCTGCGCGGCCCTCGTGCGCTTCGGCCTGTGGTGCTACGAGCGGGGGGCCGTCCCGGCGCCCGCCGTCGTCCTGCCCCAGCCCCGGGGGCTGCGCCGTCCGACGACCCGGCAGGCGTTCCAGGCGGTGCTCGCGGGCGGGATCGCGGTGGCGGTGGGGCAGGCGCTGTCCGAGGACCGCTGGTACTGGGCGGTCGGCACCGCCTGGTGGATCTTCGTGAACACCGCCTCGCGGGGCGAGACCCTCGTGCGGGGCTTCCGCCGCGTCCTGGGCACCGTCACCGGCATCGTCGCCGGGCTCGCGGTGGCGCTCCCGCTGCACGGGGCGCCCGCGCCGACCGCCGCGCTGGTCGCCGTCTGCGTCTTCGGGATCTTCTACACCGCCCCGGTCTCGTACAGCTGGATGATGTTCTTCGTGACGGTGATGGCGGGGCTGCTCTACGGCCTGCTCGGCATCCTCCACCCCGGGCTGCTGGGGCTGCGGCTGGGGGAGACCGCCGTCGGCGCCCTGGGCGCGGCCGTCGCGGTCCTGGTGGTGCTGCCGGTGACCACGCACGCGGCGACCGACGCCTGGATCCGCCGCGCGCTGCACGCGGTCCACGACTTCACCGGCGAGGCCGCCCGTCACCTCGCCGGCGGCCCGGGCGACGACCTGGCCCGCCACGTGGCGGAACTCGACGTCCTCCTGGAACGGGTGCGGGCCGCCGTCGCCCCGCTGGTGCACCCGCTCAGCCCGATGCGGCACCGCAAGGCCCGGGCCCGTACCGTCCTCGCCCTGCTCGACGAGTGCGCCCGTCAGGTCCGCGGCCTCGCGGAGGTCGTGGCCGACCCGTACGCCTGCCACGACGAGCGCCTCACGGCGGCCTGCCACCGGGTCGAGATCGCCGTCCGGCGCCTGGTGCCCCCGGGTACGGCCGGGAGCGGCGCCCCGGCGCCCGGAACGGCCACCGGGGACGCCGCGGGCCCGCACCCGCACGCCGACCGGGCCCTGGAGCACCTGCGCAGCCTCGAGACGGCCCTCAGCGGCCTGGCCGCCCCCCTCGGCGCCCCCGTGCGTCCCGCGCGGACCGGGGAGCCCGTCTGAGCACGCGCGGCAGGGGCGCGCCCCTGCCGCGCGCAGGCTCATCGGCGGCGCCGGGCGTGCGTGGCGGGTTCGTGTGCGCCCCCGGGCGGATCGGGACCGGTCACGGTCGCCAGGTGACCGGATTGTGTCCAACCTGCGTCGTGATGTGTCAATTCACCTGATTCTGAGCCCTGTTCGGCGCGGCGTGCCAGGATGACTGACTCCGGACAAGCGGTGAGACCGAATCCAGTCTCGTGCCGTATCCGCGGACCGTGGGGCAAACGGTTCGCGCAGGGCGGTCTTGGGGGTGCCAGGTGTGCTGAGATTTCTGCGCCGTACCGGGGGGAAGGACGAACGGCGTACCGGGCCGGGCCGCGTGCCGCCCCCGGCGGAGCACGCGCGGATGGACGGCCCGGAGCCGCTGGCCGGGTGTCCGGCCGGACACCCGCAGGCGGCGGAAGAGGACGCCGAGGCGCGGCGTCCCGAGGACGCGGCGGCCTCCTGCCCCGTCGACGGCGCGGCCGGCCAGGGCGCCGCTCCGGCCGTCCTGCACAAGGACGTGGACGTCCGCGCGCTGGCCACGGACTTCCTGCGGCAGTACCACCACGAGCTGCCCGGCGCCGCCGGCGACCCGCAGCAGCGGCTCGCCGCGGTGCTCGCCGAGATCGACGCGACGGGCACCTACCGGCACACCCACGAGGAGCTCGTCTTCGGCGCGCGCGTCGCCTGGCGCAACAGCAACCGCTGCATAGGGCGCCTGTACTGGAACTCCCTGCAGGTCCGCGACCGCCGCCACGTCGCCACCGCGCGCGGGGTGGCCCTGGAGGCCGCCGCCCACCTGAGGGTCGCGGCCAACGGCGGGCGGATCCGCCCGGTCATCACCGTCTTCGCCCCGGACGCGCCGGACCGCCCCGGCCCGCGGATCTGGAACGACCAGCTCATCCGCTACGCCGGCTACCCCCGGCCCGACGGCGGAGTGCTCGGCGACCCCGGCAACACCGGCATCACCGAGGTGGCCCGGCGGCTCGGCTGGTCCGGCGGCCCCGGCACGCCCTTCGACGTCCTGCCGCTGGTCGTGCAGGGCGGAGCCGAACCGCCGCGCCACTTCCCGCTGCCGGCCGACGCGGTCCTGGAGGTGCCCATCGCGCACCCGGAGTTCGACTGGCTCGCGGAGTGGGGGCTGCGCTGGCACGCCGTCCCGGCGATCTCCTCCATGTGCCTGGAGATCGGCGGCGTCTGCTACCCGGCCGCGCCCTTCAACGGCTGGTACATGGGCACCGAGATAGGCGCCCGCAACTTCGCCGACACCGACCGCTACGACCTCCTGCCGCGCTTCGCCGACCGCCTCGGCCTGGACACCGGCAGCGACCGCTCGCTGTGGCGCGACCGGGCCCTGGTCGAGCTCAACCGGGCCGTGCTGCACTCCTTCGACCGCGTCGGCGTCACCATCACCGACCACCACACCGAATCCCGGCGCTTCCTCGCCCACATCGAACGGGAGGAGCGCAAGGGCCGTCCCGTGCCCGCCGACTGGTCGTGGATCGTGCCGCCGATCTCCGGCTCGGCCACCGGCGTCTTCCACCGCTACTACGACACCGGCGACCTGACCCCCGCTTACGTCCACCACCCCGAGTCGCTCGCCCTCGCCCGCGGCGAGACGCTGGTGTGACGGGGGCAACGGGATCGGTTTCCGGCCACTGCGTTACTCTCAGCCGCCGTACAGACAATCAGCGGAAGAGGTACGGCAGTGGCCGGGCACGTTTACATCGGGTCGTTCACCTCGGCGGGCGGCAAAGGGCTGACCACCGCCGCCGTCGACCCCGATTCGGGAGCGCTGACGGTGCTGCGCGCCGACTCCGCGGTGGAGGACCCCTCCTTCCTGGTGCTCTCCGAGGACAGCGGCCTGCTCTACGCCGTCAGTGAGCACGCCGAGGCCGGCGGCGCGGCCGTGTTCTCGCTGGCCGACCCCGCCCGCCCCGAACCGCTGGGCGCCACGGTGCCGGTGGGCGGCGGCGCGCCCACCCATCTGTGCCTGCACCGGGGACACCTGCTCACCGCCAACTACGCCTCCGGCACCGTCAGCGTGCTGCCGGTCGACGACCGCGGCGCGCTCGGCGGGCCGCGCCACGTCTTGGAGCACGAGGGCGACGGCCCCGACCCGGAGCGGCAGGAGGGCCCGCACGCCCACATGGTGCTGCCCGACTCCTCCGGGCGCTGGGTGCTGAGCGTGGACCTGGGCACGGACTCCGTGCGCGTCTGCGAACTCGACCCGGACAGCGGGGAGCTGGAGGTGGAACGCGAGATGGGGCTGCGCTCCGGCACCGGACCGCGGCACCTCACCTTCCACCCGCGCGGCGACCGCGCCTACGTCATGAACGAGCTGGAGTCCGTGGTGACGGTCTGTCACTGGGACCCGGAGGTGGGCCGTCTGAAGCCCGTCGCCGAGGTCTCCGTGCTGCCCGCGGACACCGCCGGCCCGAACTACCCCTCCGAGCTGGTCGTCTCGCCCGACGGCAGGTTCGCCTGGGCCGCCAACCGAGGGCACAACAGCATCGCCGTGCTGTCCGTCGACGACAGCGGTGACCGGCTGGAGCTGCTGGAGACGGTGGACTGCGGCGGCGACTGGCCGCGCCACCTGACCCTCGACCCCTCCGGGAAGCGGCTCTACGCGGCCAACGAGCGCTCCGGCGACGTCAGCTGGTTCGACGTGGACCCCGTCACCGGCACTCCCAAGCTCGCCGGCTCGGTGGCCGTCCCGGCCGCGTCCTGCGTGGTCTTCGGCTGACGGCGGCTTCCCCGTACGCGCAACGGCGTGGTGGTCCGCCCCCGGGATCGGGGGTGGACCACCACGCCGTTGTCGTCGACGGCCCGCGGGTTCAGCTCAGCGGAGCACCCTGCGACGACTGGGCGATGCCCAGGGCCGTGGTGTACGTGGAGACGACCAGCTTGCCGATGGTCGGGTAGGGACCCAACGCGTCGGCCGCGGAGCAGTCGGCCTCCTTGGCGGCGTCGTGCAGCACCTCGGGGGCGACCTCGGGACCGACCACGTACGGCGCGAGCGCCAGGGTCGTCGAGCCGGACGAGCGCAGCTGCTCGGCGGTCTGGGCGACCGAGCCCTCGATGTCCAGCGCGGCGGCCAGCACAGGCACCGCGAGGCGTGCGGCCAGCAGCAGACCCGTCACACCCGCCGCCTGGACGGCCTCCTCGCCACCGACGGTGGCCAGGATGATGCCGTCGGCGGCCGTGGCCACCGTGAACAGGCGGGCGCGGTCGGCGCGGGCCAGTCCGGCCTCGGAGAGGCGCACGTGCAGCGCCTCGGCCAGCAGCGGGTGAGGGCCGAGCACGTCGGTCACCTCGGCCGCGGAGCGGCTGTCCGCCACTGCCTGGCGGATCCGGCGCATCACCGACGGCTCGGGACCGGCCAGCAGCGGGACCACGACGGCCGCGGGGGCCTGGTCGCCGCGCTCGGCGGCGGCCTGGGCCACCACGGACTCGAGCGTCGGGTACTCCTCGCCGTCGCCGTCGACGTAGCCGATGCGCGGGTCGAGACCGGAGAGCTCGATGCGGGCGATGCTGACGATCTCCTCCGCGAGACTGCGTATCGCGGAGGACGGGGTGCCGGGCACGGCGAGGACCAGCGCGGGGGCGCCCTCGGGCGTGGTCAGCGGCTCCGGGCGCCGGTGCCGCCCGGGCTGGCGGGGGCGGGGCATTCGAACGGGCAGGCCGGGTGCGGGCCCTTCGGCAGTGCTCATGGCGAGGCATGCTAGTGCCTTTGCGCGCTCTGTTGTTCGGGCGGGTCCATCGCAGGGGTTACCTGTCCGGTTCTGTCCCGATACGGTGCCGGGTCCGCGCACCCCGGCACCGTATGCGTGCCATGGTCAGCCGAGTCCGCGCGAGTCCTGCTTGAGGGCGGTGTCCACGGTGAGCGCGGAGGCGACGACCATGCTCAGCAGGGGGTCCGGCAGCTGCCGGTGGATCTGCAGCACGTAGTTGTCGGCCGTGGTGAACATCGTCTTCGCCAGGCCCTCCCACGTCTTGGTGATCCGGGCGACCTCGGTGTCGGTGTGGTCGACGATGGAGAAGTTCCAGGCACGCCAGTTCTCGGCCTTGATGGCGCCGATCTTCTGGCCGTTGACCTCGAAGGAGAAGTTGATCTTCCCGATGGCGTTCTGCTGTACGATCTCGCCGAGCGTCATGCCGTCGGCGCGCTGCACGATCACCTTGGACTTGATGAACTTCGCGGGCCGGGTCAGCAGCAGCTGGGGCTGCCCGTGGGCGTCGCGCACCTCCAGGCGCACCGACATGAACTGGTCGACGCTCGCGACGAAGCGCAGCACCTTCCGCGCGGTGCTCTGGCCGACCTGGAGCACCGAGCCGAGCTGGCGCCCCTGCTGGTCGAAGACGCTGTACTCGTTGCTCAGCTCGATGAGCTTGGCCTTCTGGTTGACCACCAGGACGGGCTCGCTGAAGAGCGTGCCCCCACCCGGACCGGTGGGGGCCACGCCGGCCTGCTGCTGCACCTGGCGCTGGATGCGCGACGGGTCGGGACCGCCGTCGACGCCCAGCTCCCAGGGGTTGTCCTTGGGCTGCGGCGGGACCTGCGCGCCGCCCGCGTGGGTGTGCTCCGTCCACTGGGACCCGTCCCAGTAGCGCAGCAGGTTCTGCGTGCCGTGCGGGTCCGGGTACCAGCCCGCCGGGGTGTTCGAATGCGTCGTCACCCGGGCAGACTAACGGCTGCCTCCGTCAGGGCAGCTGCCAGTCCACCGGATTCGTGCCCTGCCGTACCAAGAGGTCGTTGGCCCGGCTGAACGGACGTGAGCCGAAGAAGCCGCGGTCGGCCGACATGGGGGAGGGGTGGGCGGACTCCACGGCCGGCAGGTTCCCCAGCAGCGGGCGCAGTTTGCGCGCGTCGGAGCCCCACAGGATGGACACCAGGGGCTTGCCGCGCGCGGCGAGCGCGCGGATGGCCTGCTCGGTGACCGCCTCCCAGCCCTTGCCGCGGTGACCTCCGGGCTTGCGCGGCGTGGTGGTGAGCGCCCTGTTGAGCAGCAGGACGCCCTGCCGCGTCCAGGGGGTCAGGTCGCCGTTGGAGGGCTGGGGCAGACCGAGGTCGGTGTTCAGCTCCCGGTAGATGTTCTGCAGGCTGCCGGGCAGCGGCCGCACCTCCGGGGCCACCGAGAACGACAGCCCGACGGCGTGCCCCGGGGTGGGATACGGGTCCTGGCCCACGATCAGCACCCGGACGTCGTCGAAGGGCTGCTGGAACGCGCGCAGCACGTTCGCCCCCGACGGCAGGTAGGTGCGGCCCGCGGCGATCTCGGCGCGCAGGAAGTCGCCCATTTCGGCGATCTTCCCGGCGACCGGCTCCAGCGCCTTGGCCCAGCCTTCTTCGACGATTTCGTTCAACGGTCGTGCTGCCACGGTGAGTCACTCTAGTGGCTCACACCGACACTCAGACCACGGCCGCCCTCACGCACAGCACGTCGGGCAGGTGCGAGGCGACCAGCTGCCAGGTGTCGCCCTCGTCGGCGCTGGCGTACACCTCGCCGTTGCGGTTGCCGAAGTACACGCCGACCGGGTCCGCGTCGTCGGTGCGCAGCCCGTCGCGCAGGACCACGCCGTAGTGCTCCTCCGTGGGCAGCCCGGCGGACAGGGCCGTCCACGAGGCGCCGGCGTCCTCGGTGCGGTAGACCCGGCAGCGGTAGTCCGGCTGGTAGCGGTCGCTGCCGTCGTTGACCGGGGAGACGTACGCGACACCGCCGCGGCGGGGGTGCGCGGCGACGGCGAAGCCGAAGTCCGCGGGCAGGCCCTTGCCGATCTCCGTCCACTTCGCGCCGGCGTCGTCGCTGCGGTAGACCCCGCCGTGGTTCTGCAGGTACAGCCGGTCCGGGTCCTCGGCGTCCCGGTCGATCTTGTGCACGCACTGGCCGAACTCCGGGTACGGGTCGGGCAGGAACTCCGCCTTGATCCCGGTGTTGGACGCCTCCCAGCTCGCGCCGCCGTCCGCTGAGCGGTAGACCCCGCCGGAGGAGACGGCCGCGATCACCACGTCGGCGTCGCGCGGATCGGTGAGCACCGTGTGCACGGCCTGACCGCCGAATCCGGCACCCCACAGCTCCCGCTGCGGGTGCTCCCACAGGCTCCGCACGAACTCGAAGGTCACCCCGCCGTCGTCCGAGCGGAAGAGCGCGCCCGGCTCCGTGCCGGCCCACACCAGGTCCGGGGCGCCGGCGCCGGCGGGCTGGATTTGCCAGACGCGCTCCAGCGAGGCGTCCGTGTCCTTGGGGAACCGCACCGCGGGCCTGGCCGGCTCCTCCCAGCTGCGCCCGAGGTCGTCGGAGCGGAAGACCGACGGCCCCCAGTGCGAGCTGTCCGCGCCGACCAGCAGCCGGGGCACGGCCCGGCGCGTGTCGATGCCCACCGAGTACACCGCCTGCATGGGGAAGTGCGGGCCGGTCAGCTCCCACGTCCCGGCGCCGCTCCGCCGTCCCAGGAACAGTCCCTTGCGTGTGCCGATCGCGAGTACGACGTCATCCATGACGCACCATCTCCGAGCTACGGGAATGTGTTCTGCATCACAGATTCTGCACCGCCCCACCGACAACGGGGGCCGCGGCGCGCCTCCTCCCCGCCGAAGCGTGCCGCACCGGACCCGGCGCGCGGTGGCCGCGTCGGCGAACGGCCATGCGGTGAAAGGGATTTGCGTCACCGCCGGCCCTGGGCGGAGAGCTGGTACGACAGCGGTCGAACTACGAGAATTCTCGTAATATAGGTGCATGACCCCGCAGCAGCCCCTCACCGCGGCCCCCGTTGTCGGTGGGGCGGTGCAGAATCTGTGATGCAGAACACATTCCCGTAGCTCGGAGA
>NZ_JARAVK010000009.1:0-83833 GCF_033792765.1 Streptomyces sp. PA03-6a
GTTCTTATATATCTTTGTGCTGGCATATCGTCAGTACTCTCTCTTATTTTTTTTTTTTTTAATACCAAAATTACACGGGGCTTATCGTCGGCATTTTCGTCTGCAGGGTCCGATGTGTATAAGTAGCAGCTCCTCCTCCGTGGGCCTGGACGCCGCCGACTTCACCCCGGGGTCCTTCACGACCTCCTACGCGCGCGGCAACGACCAGGAGGTCGCGGTCGTCGCCCGAAAGTCACTGCGCGGCAAGGAGCTCAACTACCGCGTCAACGGCGGCCGCACGAAGGACGAGGCGCTGCGCTCCTGGCGGGGCGGCGAGACCTACGGCGGTGAGGACAACCTCTACTTCGACGAGTACCGCGCGAAGGTCCGCGACGGGGACGTCGGCGACAAGGTCGAGGTGTGGTTCACCGCCCGGACCAAGAGCGGCAAGAAGGTCTCCAGCGACCACTTCACCTACACCGTGGCCGCCCGTCCCTCGGCCGACACCCTCGTCGTCGCCGAGGAAGGCGCACCCGCCACGCAGACCACGGCGTACGTCGAGGCCCTGAAGGCGAACGGCCACCGTGCGGCCGTGTGGGACGTCGCCACCCAGGGCGCGCCCGACGCGCTCGGGGTCCTCGCGCACTTCCGCACCGTCGTGCACTACACGGGCGCGGCCCTGCCGGGCAATCCCACCCAGCTCGAACTGCGCGCCTACCTCAACGAGGGCGGCAAGCTGATCGAGGCGGGCGAGCGGGCGGGCGGCAACGTGGCCCTGGCCGACGGCACGCCCTCGAACGACTTCAGCCAGTACTACCTGGGCGCGTACTCGCGCACGTCGACCACCGGGGCCACCGGCTTCGGCGGCACGGGCGCACTGGCCGGCTTCACCGGTCCGCTCGGCGCCGCCACAGGCAACCCGCTGGACACGGCGGGCACCTACCGGGTGACCTCCGACTGGCTGGCGCCCGCCACCTTCCCGAAGTTCGCGAGCAAGGGAGCCGGCCGCTACACCGGTTCCGTCGGCTCGGACGCGCCCTACGCGGGCTCGTACATGGCGGCCGCCGTCCACACCGACGACGCCTACAACCGGCTCACCCGGACGATCGACCTCACCGGCGTGAGCGCGGCCGACTCGCCCACCCTCCGCTCCCGCCTGCTGTGGAGCACCGAGCCCGGCTACGACAACGCGATCCTGGAGGTCCACACCGTCGGCGCCGACGACTGGACCACCCTCCCCGAGGCCGGTGGCGCCACCAGCACCACCGTGCCCGCCGAGTGCGAGGCCGGGTTCTACATCGGCGAGCACCCGTGGCTGACGCACTACCTGACCCCGGGCGCGGACGGCTGCAAGGCGACCGGCACCTCGGGCGCCTGGAACAGCTTCACGGGCGCGTCCCAGGGCTGGCAGCCGGTGAACTTCGACCTGAGCGCCTACGCGGGCAAGAAGGTCGAGGTCTCGCTCAGCTACGTCACCGACCCGGGCTCCGGCGGCCAGGGCGTCCAGGCCGACGAGACCTCGCTGGTCATCGGCGGCGCGGTCACCGAGACCGAGGGCTTCGAGACCTCCCTCGGCCCCTGGACCGTCACCGGCCCGCCCGCGGGCAGCCCGCCGGCCCAGCGGGACTGGGTGCGCACCGGCCCGCTGACGCAGGGTGCCGTCACGACGGACGACACCGTGCTGCTGGGCTTCGGGCTCGAGCACGTCACCTCGGCGTCCGACCGCGCGACACTGGTCCGTCAGGCACTCAAGGCACTCCGCCGATGACGCCCGGGCGTCCTCCAGGACCGAGCGTGGCGGACGCCGGCCGGTGAACCAGGCGGCCCGTACCCCTTGTGGGTACGGGCCGCCTTTTGCTTCGTCGGCACGCGGTGCGGGCGATATCCATGACCGAGCCAGTGCGCGGCAATTCGGAAGCAAAAAGCGAACGCTTAGTAAGTGGCTCCTGCACGTGTGTCGCCCGGGATTGACGGCCCGCGATCCGAACGCGCCACCGCCTGGCGCCGTTCGGGCTGGTCACCCCGGGTTCGGGAGCCGTCGGTGGGCCTGGCAGGATGAGGGACCGGCTGGCGCGAATCCGGAAATTCCTTCTGTATGCGCGTGAGCAGGGATAGGTTCACCAAAAAGTAGTGAGGGAAGTCTTGTGAGGAATCGAGTCCAGCGACTGGCGCTCCCGCTCTCCGCGACCTTGACGGCGGTCGTGGTCGCCGGCTGCGGTACGGGAGGGTCGGACGGCGAGGCCTCCGGGAAGTCCGTCACGATGGGGATCACGGACAAGGTGACGGCCGTTGATCCGGCCGCCGGTTATGACGTCGGTTCCTGGATCGTGTTCAACAACGTCTTCCAGTCGCTGCTGAGCTTCCCCAGGGGCGCTACCAAGCCCGAGCCCGAGGCCGCGGAGAGCTGCAAGTTCACCGACGCGGAAAGCAAGACCTTCGACTGCACGCTGCGGCAGGGTCTGAAGTTCAGCAACGGCGAGGCGCTGACGTCGCAGGACGTGAAGTACTCCTTCGAGCGGACCATCAAGATCAATGACGAGAACGGTCCGGCGGTGCTGCTGGACGCGATCAAGACGATCGACACGCCCTCGCCGGAGCGGGTGGTGTTCCACCTGAAGTACTCCGACGCGACGTTCCCGATGAAGATCGCCTCGGGTGCGGGGTCGATCGTGGACCACACGCAGTACCCGGCGGACAAGCTCCGCACGGACGACAAGGCGACCGGTTCCGGCCCGTACAAGCTGGACTCCTACGAGGCCGGCAAGCAGGCGGTGTTCTCGGTCAACGGGGACTACCGGGGCACGGCGCAGGTCCGTAACTCCGGCATGACGATGAAGTTCTTCGGTGACGAGCCGGCGCTGAAGGAGGCGGTGGAGGACGGGTCGGTGGACCTGGCCTACCGTGGTCTTGACTCGGCCGATATCGCCTCGCTGCAGGCCAGTTCGATAGCCGGCGACACCGGGATCCAGGTGGTGGAGGGCACCGGCGCCGAGGTCCAGCACCTGGTGTTCAACCTCAAGGACCCGGTGGTGGGCGACAAGGCCGTGCGGCGCGCGGTGGCGTATCTGATCGACCGCAAGGCGTTCATCCGGGACGTCTACCAGCGCACCGCGACCCCGCTGTACTCGATCGTGCCGGCCGGTATCACCGGTCACAACACCGCGTTCTTCGACCGCTACGGCGAGGGCGGCGACCGGGCCGGGGCGCAGGCCGTGCTGGCGCAGGCGGGGATCACGAGCAAGGTGTCGTTCACGCTGTGGGCGACGCCGGTGCGGTTCGGGCCGGGCACGGTGGCGGAGCTGAAGGCGATCGCCAAGCAGCTCAACGACAGCGGGCTGTTCGACGTGGACGTCAAGAGCGCCGACGCCGACCGGTATGCCAAGGACATCGAGGCCGGCAAGTACGCGGTGTACGTGCGCGGCTGGGTGCCGGACTACCCGGACCCGGACAACTTCACCGCCCCGTTCTTCGGTGACGGCAACGTGCTGTCCAACAACTACGTCAACAAGAAGATCACCGGCGAGCTGATCCCGCGCACCGCCGCCGAGGACGGCCGCGCCGCGACCAGCGCCGACTTCGAGGAACTGCAGGGCGCGGTCGCCGACGACGTCCCGATCATCCCGCTGTGGCAGGGCAAGCAGTACGTGGTGTCCAAGGACAACATCAACGGCCTGGAGTGGACCCTCGACCCGTCCACCATCTTCCGCTTCTGGGAGATCCAGAAGGGTGTGACCCAGTAGCCGGACGACGATGCGCGCAGCCGCGGCGGCCACGCCCCCTCACGGCCGCCGCGTCCGTGCCGCCGTAGCGGCGGATCTCCTCGCGGCCCCCGCTCGCGGCCCCGGCCCTGGCGGGGCCGAGCAGTGGCGATGCTGGGCAGGCCTTGCCGCGCACGCATAGACTCTTGCTCATGACGCAAGACGATGGTGATCTGGACAGCCTGGTACGCAAGCGCATCCGCGCCCTGCGCGTGGCCCAGGGCTGGTCCCTGGAGGACCTGGCCGCGCGCGCCAACGTCAGTCAGTCCACGCTCTCCCGCATCGAGAACGGGCAGCGGCGCCTGGCACTGGACCAGCTCGTCACCCTCGCCCGCGCCCTGGACACCTCCCTGGACCAGTTGGTGGAGACCGCGTCGGACGACGTCGTCTCGCACCCGACGGTGGACCGGGCGCGCGGGCAGATGCGCTGGCCCGTCAAGGCGGAACCCGGCATGACCGTCATCCGGCAGCGCATGACGAACCCGCCGCCCGACCAACCCTCGGGCATGCGCGCCCACCCCGGCCGTGAATGGCTCGTCGTCCTGTCCGGGACCGCGGTCCTGCTCCTGGGCAACCGCCGCCTGCGGATCGAGACCAACCAGGCGGCGGAGTTCCCCACGATGCTCCCGCACGCCATCGGGGCCGAGGGCGGACCCTGCGAGATCCTGGGCATCTTCGACCGCGACGCCCGCCGCGGCCACCAGCGCGGCGAGCCCACCGGCAAGGCGAGACCGTGACGGTTTGCGCCTGCCGCAGCGCGGCCGGGCATCGCCTTGCGCATTCCGGAAGCCGCGGGGCCTCCCGCGGACGGCTCGCCTAGCGTGGGCGCCATGAATCACCCCCACCCGCACGCAGCGGACCATGCCGCGCCCCACGTCCACGAGCACGAGCACGACACGGCCGTTCAGGCGGAGATCCTCGACCTGGACGCCGAAGTGCTCGCCGAACACAACGCGTCCATCACGGCCTGGCTGCCCGTCGAGACCAGCCCCCGCCGCATCGTGGACCTGGGCTGCGGGACGGGAGCGGGAACCCTCGCCCTCCTTCGGCGCTTCCCCGCGGCACAGGTGACGGCCGTCGACTCCTCGGCCCCGCACCTGCGCCGCCTGCAGGCCAAGGCAGCCGCAGCCGGAGTGGCCGACCGCGTGCACCTGGTCGAGGCCGACCTCGACGCGGCGGCCTGGCCCGATCTCGGCACCCCGGAACTGGTGTGGGCCTCGGCCTCCCTGCACCACATGACCGAGCCCGACCGGACCCTGCGCCAGGTCAACGACCTGCTCGCCCCGGGCGGACTGTTCGCCGTCGTCGAGCTGGCCGGCTTCCCCCGCTTCCTGCCCGGGGACGCCCCGCGGGACGCCCCGGGCCTGGAGGAGCGCTGCCATGCCGCACTCGACCACCACCACGCCGAGCGCATCCCCCACCGCGGCGCCGACTGGGGGACCAAGCTGACGAAGGCCGGCTTCACCATCGAGGGCGAACGGACCCTGACCATCGACGTCGCCCCGCCCCCCACCGACACCGTCCGCCGCTACGCACTCAGCAGCCTGCGCCGCATGCGCACCACCGTCGCCTCCGCCCTGACGGCGGGCGACCTGACCGCCCTCGACCGGCTGCTCGACGCCGACGGTCCCGACGGCATCCCGCGCCGCACCGACGTGGGCGTCCGTACCGAGCGCTCGGTCTGGGCGGCCCGCCGGGCGTGACCCGCTGCCGCTGAACACCGTCACGTGTGCCGCTGAACACCCTCACCTGTGCCGCCGCGGTCCGGCGGTACCCAAGTGGTCCAGGTGCCACGGTGCCGGGCACTGCACGGACGGGCAAAGGCCTGTGCACGACGGGGCAAGGGGCTCGGCCGTACTCCTCCCTACGGTCGAGTTGTCCCGTCACGAGTGGGACGCCAATGCGCGGTTCCGGGGCCGCTCGCGGATCCGTCGGCTCCCGGCCCGCGCAAGACCGCGAGGGAGTGACGCTGATGACCGACGTCGAACAGTTCGAGGAGCGGCGGGACGAGGGGAAACCGCTGCGGTACCTGGCCGTCGCGAGCGTCGTGGCGTGGATCCTCGCGGTGTGCGCGGTGTGTGTGATCCTGCCGCTGTACTCCCACCCGAGCCTCGCGTGCGGCCTCGCGCCGCTGATCACTGCGGGGACCGCGGCGATGGTGCTCGGACGTGTGAAGGACCGCTACCGCTGCCGGGCGGCGCGGGCGCACGCCGTGTCCGACACCGTCCGGCGGGTCCTGCTGCGGCCGCTCCCCGGGCGCATCGGCGCGCTGGGGCTCGCCTCCATCTACCGTCCCTGCGGGGGCCGGGGACAGGTCGGCGGTGACCTGTACGCGGTCGCGCGCGCGGGCGAGGCGACCCGCCTGATCATCGGTGACGTGTGCGGCAAGGGCCTGCCCACGTTCGAGGACGTCGCGGCGGTGCTCGGTGCCTTCCGGGAGTGGGCGCCGCGCGCCGCGACCCTGGCGGAGCTTTCGGCGCGGCTGGAGGAGAGCTTCCTGTTCCACCTGGCCGACAGCGACGACCTCTCCCGCGAGAAGGACGAACGTTTCGTGACGGCGCTTCTGCTGGAGGTGCGGGACGGCGAGCCGTTCGCCCGCATGGTCAACCACGGCCATCCGCCGCCCATACGGGCCCGCCGGGGGAGCGTCGCGTTGGTGGCGGGCTGCCCGGCTCCCCCCTTGGGCCTGTACGGTCTGCGGGACTGCGGAGCCATGGAGGAACGCTTCGAACTGTGTCCCGGGGACACGCTGTTGCTCTACACCGACGGCCTCATGGAGGCCCGCGACGCCGCCGGGCGGTGCTACCCGCTGCTGGAACGCGCCACGACGTGGCGGTGGATCCGCGAGGGCACACCGGGCCACGTGTGCCTGCCGGATGTGCTGGGGGAGATCCTCGAGGACGTCGTCGAGCACTCAGGCGCGCTTCCCGAGGACGACCTGGCGATGGTCGCCCTGACCCGTGTCGAGGAACCGAGCGCGGCTGTGCTGTCCAGGTCGGCCGGTGAGGCCTGGCGCGAGGACGCGGAGCAGTGGCGGCACGGTTGACCACCGGCCCGGTACCACGTGCCGAGGTTCCGAGGAATGCCCAGGGGAGCCGTTTGACCCGGAGGGCAGCCACACCCATAGGGGCGTTTGACGCATGCAGGGCACACGGACCGGCTGTCACAGTGGCGGGGCAGGGAGGACGGCTGGGCTCCCTGCGAGGCCGGTCGTGGAAACCGGCTCATCAGCGCTGCCTGGAGGCGGCCGCTCCCGCGCCCGCGACCTCGCGATGCCCTTCCGCATGGCTCCGGGCCGGTCGGTCGTCCCTTTCGGCGCGTGCACGGGGGAATCGTCCGGGCGGCAAGTGATGCCACATACCCGCAATGGGTGCGAATGGTTCGCTGCTCGTTCATTTCGCGGAAAAAGGCGCGCTTTAGCGTCTCGGGGACTTCACACCGATCCACAGGGGAACGGTGCACGGAAAGGCGCAGTACATGGAGACGACAAGAGGGTCCACCGGGCCGGACCGTGAGCCCGAGGGCCTTTCCCGCCGGCGGTTCGTGGTCATGGCGGGTACCGCCGTCGCGGCGGTCGGCGTCGGTGCGGGCACCGCCGAGGCGGTCAGCGGATCCGCCCTCGAGCCGAACGGCAAGGTCAAGACGGTGGGCGGGAGCTCCGTGCTCAACCGGGCCAAGGCGCCCAAGGGCAAGTGGCTCGCGGGTGACACCCACGTCCACGACGACCATTCGTCGGACGGCAGCGGACCCCGGCAGACCTCGCACCAGACCCTCCCCGGGAACCTTCCCGTCGGCGACCAGATCGCCCAGGGTGAGAAGGCCGGCCTCGACTTCATGCCCCTGACCGACCACCGGACGTACGACCAGGTCTGGGACCCCCAGTGGAAGTCGTCCAAGCTGCTGTTGCTCCCGGGTGAGGAGGCGAACGGCTCGCCCCACGCCATCGTGCTGGGCAACGTGGACGTGATCGTGGACGGCGCCAACCCGGCCGGTTCCGCGGCCTTCCGCCATGTGCAGCAGTCGGTCTGGGACGTGCACGCGCAAGGGGCGGTGTGGTCGCAGGCGCACCCCGACGACGGTGAGTACACGCCGGCGACGGGCCCGAACGCCAACGCGAGCGTCCAAGGCGCGGACCTCGTCGAGGTGCTCAACGTGTCCACCGGTCCGGACGAGCAGGTCGAGTACGCGGAGAACCGCTGGAACGCGGGTTTCCGCTTCGGGGTCGCGGCGGCGAGCGACTGCCACTTCCGCGAGCTGTGGGACATCGACGCCCCCGGGACGCCCACCACCCACGTCTTCGCGGCGAAGCGTTCGGTCCTGGGCATCCTCGACGGGTTCCGCGGCGGCCGTACGACGGTCGCGCAGAACACCGCGGGGCCGTTCCTGACCATCGAGGCCGACGTCGACGGTGACGGCGTGTTCGAGGCGATCGGCGGCGACGAGGTGGTCGTGGCCGACCGCAAGCTGCCCAAGAAGGCCACGCTGCGTGTGAACGTCAGGGGCGGCAAGGGAACCACCGTCCACGTCTACGCGGCGCCCGGTCGTTCGGCGGGCCCCATCGCGAGCTACCGGCCGCAACGGGCCAACGAGAGCTACGAACTGCCGCTCGTCCTGAAGGGCACCGACCACGGCTGGTACCGGGCCGAGGCCCGTTCCCCCGGCAGCGCCTCCGGTTCCGACGCCGACCCGAACCTGCCCGACCAGCTCCGCGGTGCCACCTCGCCCGTCTTCGTCTCCGTCGGTGCTCCGGCCGACCCCCGGCCCGAGATCGCGCTCCCGGCCGCCGACACCGCCCACGACAAGGCGGCGTTCGTCACCGGCGACCTGGGCACGTTCACCGGCTTCTCCGATGTCGCGGTGGTGGGCGACGTCACGCACGTCGTGGCGGAGGTGCACGAGGACCAGGCGAGCAAGGTGGTCTACCGCCGGCTCAACGGCAAGGGCAGGATCACCAAGTCCGTCACCCTGTCCGGCCGTTCGGCGACGGCGCGGTTCCCGCGGATCGTCGCGACCTCCCATGACGTGTGGGTGGCCTGGCAGGACGAGCAGGGCAAGGAGCAGCCGCACCGTCCGGTGATCCTCCTGGCGCACAGCGCCGACGGCGGCGGCTCCTTCAAGGCCCCGACCAAGATCAGCAAGGGCAAGGGGCGTGCCGTCCACCCGGCACTGGCACTGGTCGACGACAAGCATCCGCTGGTCGCCTGGTCCGACAACGGCGAAGGCGCGTTCGACGTGTACGCGCAGATCGTCGGCATCGACAAGGCCGCGGTGAACATCTCCGCGGCGGGCAAGGCGACCGGTCCTGGCGTGCCCGGCGATGCGCGCTCGCCGCGCTACCCCGCCTCGCTGTTCCCGGTCGTCGCCGTCCACGACGGCAAGCACGCCGTGATCAGCTGGCAGGACGACCGCTACGACCCGGACCCGTTGTGGACCGGCCACACCCCGCCCGCGGGCCAGCCGGCCGCCGGCGGTACCGACCCGGACAACTGGCAGGTCCTGGCGTCGGTGCGCAAGGCGCCGGGCCGCGGCTGGAGTACTCCGGTCCAGGTCAGCAGGGTCAGTGACCGCTCGGACAGGCACCCGGGCCTGACCGTGGACCGGGACGGGACGTTCGTCGCGATCTGGGAGAGCGGTGCGCTCCAGAGCTCCGGCTCCAACCTCCAGCTCCGGGCCAGCCGCTCCACCGACGGCGGCACGACCTGGACGGCGTTCGAGAACGTCGCCCTCGACGCCGAAGCCATGAGCCAGCGGGCCAAGCTCGGAGTGGACCCTGACGGCACGGTCCGCGCGGTCTGGTACGACTCCCGCTCGACCGACTGGCGCTGGAAGGTCTTCACCGCCACCCTCGACCGCGCGAAGGGCTGGTCCGAAGCCACCCAGGTGAGCCACCAGGGCAACGGCACCTGGCCCGCCCTGCACCGTGGCGTCGTGGTGTTCACCAGCGACCGCGGCGCGACCCGCACGCAGCGCGACGAGACGCAGCAGATCTTCCGGGCGAAGCTGGTCTGAACCGCCGGCATCGGTCCTCCGGTACCCCCTCTCCCCGCGCCTCGGGTTCTCCCTACGGCCGCAGGCGCGCCAGGGGAGGGGGTGCTGCGGCGGGGCGGTTCCGCGGACCAATTGGCCGCGCGCGCCGCGGCGAGTAGTGTTGACAGTGCTCCGGAAGTCGGTTCCGCGGATTTGTTGCGCGGGACGTCCGGGATATTGTTTCCAACCTGGCGGTCACTCCGCGCGGCGGATTCGGCCCCGCCGTCATCGGTCGTCATCGGGCAGCGACATCGCCATGATCTGGGAAATACTGGTCCTGGGTTTCGTACTCAGTCTCGACAATTTCCGGGTGTCGATCGCGCTCGGCACCGTGCCATTCGGTCTGAAGCGCGCGGTGCAGGTTGCGCTCACCTTCGGGCTGTGGGACGCGGTCATGCCCTTGGTCGGGCTGTTGATCGGTCGCCGGATAGGGGAATCCGTCGGCGACGTCGCAGACTTGGTGGGTGCGGCCGCTCTGGGTGGGTACGGGCTCTACCTCGTCGTCTCGGCCCTTCGGCACCCCGAGCCGGAGGAGTTGGACCATCCGTGGGCGCTGTTCGGCATCCCGCTGACGCTGAGCCTGGACAACCTGTTCGCCGGGGCGAGCCTGGGGATCCTCGGACTCTCGCCGTGGTTCTCGGCCGCCGTCTTCGGAATCATGACGGCGGTGATGTCGCTGGTCGGGCTGCAGCTGGGCCGGTTCGCGGCGCGCCTCATCCGGATCCGCTCGGACCTGCTGAGCGGGGTCACCTTGATCATCGCCGCTGCCGCGCTGCCGTTGTGGTTCGGCGGCTAGCCGCCCCGGATGCGGTCCGGCCGGCGAACCCGGTGCGGTCGGGGGACCAGCGGAGGATCGTCGGAACGTGATCCGGCGTTGGCGGCCGCCACCGCCCGGGCGACCAGGTGATGGTCGGGCGACAGGTGGCAGACCGGGTCGGTGCGGGCCGCATCGCCGGTGAGCAGGAACGCCTGGCAACGGCAGCCGCCGAAGTCCAGCTCCCGCCGGAAGCAGCTCCGGCAGGGCTCGGGCATCCAGTCGGTTCCCCGGAACGCGGTCATCACCGGGGACTCGGTCCAGATCCACGCCAGCGAGTCCTCACGTACGCTGGCCCTCGGCAACGGCAGGGACTGGGCGGCCGGGCAGGGGAGGACGTCGCCGTTCGGCGTGACGGTCAGCTGCCGGGACGCCCAGCCGCCCATGCAGGGCTTGGGGTAGCGGCTGTAGTAGTCGGAGATGACGTAGATGACGTCCATGCGGTCCCGCAACCGCTCACGGGCTGCCCGCACGACGACTTCGGCCGCTTCGAGCTGGGCCCGGCTGGGCAGTAGCGCGGCACGATTGCGCCAGGCCCAGCCGTAGTACTGGGTGTTGGCCAGCTCCAGCCGGTCGGCGCCCACCTCTTCGGCCAGGTCGAGCACGTCGGCGACCCGGTCGATGTTGTGCCGGTGCAGGACCACGTTCACGGTCAGGGGCCAGCCCAGCTCCTTGACCACGTGCATCGCCTCGATCTTGCGCTCGAAGGACGGGACGCCGGCGATCCGGTCGGACGCGGCCGCTTCGTCGGCCTGGATGCTGATCTGCACGTGGTCCAGGCCGGCGGCCCGCAACTGCTCGGCCTTCGAGTGGGAGAGCCCGAGGGCGCTGGTCACGAGGTTGGTGTAGAGGCCCAGGTGGTGGGCGGCCGCCGTGATCTCCACCAGGTCGCGCCGCAGCAGTGGTTCCCCGCCCGACAGGTGGCACTGCAGGACGCCCAGGTCGCCGGCCTCGGCCAGCACCCGCCGCCACTCGTCCGTGGCCAGCTCGTCCTGGTAACCGGCCATGTTCAGCGGGTTGGAGCAGTACGGGCAGGCCAGCGGGCACCGGTAGGTGAGTTCGGCGAGCAACCCGAAGGGGCTATCCATCGGTGAGCTCCATCCAGCGCCGCGTGACGAGCCGGGTCAGGAACCTCCGCACCTCGTCATCCGGGACGGTCTGGTAGCGGGCACCCAGCTCCGTCACGATCTCGGCCACGGTGTGCTGCCCGTCGCACAGCTCGAGGATCGCCGCGCCGCTGCCGTTCAGGACCACCACCGTCTCGGGGTGCAGCAGTACCTGACGCTGCCTGGTCCGGCAGAAGGTGAGCCGGACATGACGCGCCAGCCGGGGCCGGTCCGGGCCGCACACCTCGACGCCGGGCCCGGTCCTGGTCCTGCTCCGGGTCGCTCCTGGGGGTGTCGGGTCCATGGCGGTCACTCCGGGTAGGCCTGGTCGACGGCGTCCATGAGACTCCACAGGACGTCGCACTTGAACGAGAGCGCGTCGACGGCGCGCGCCTGCGACTCGGCGGACAGGCAGTGCGACGTGACCACGTGGAGGGCGTGCTCGCAGTCGCGCGGGGCCTGCTCCAAGCGGGTGCGGAAGTAGGCGAGGCCGTCGGGGTCGATCCACGGGTACCAGCGCTCGAAGGCGGCCAGGCGCGCGGCCATCAGGTCGGGCGCGAACAGTTCCGTGAGCGAGGACGCCACCGCCTCCACCCACGGGCGGGTCCGGGCGAAGTTCACGTAGGCGTCGACGGAGAACCGCACGCCTGGTACCAGGTGCCGGTGGTCCCGGACCTCGTCGCGGGTCAGCCCGGTGGCCTCGCCGAGGCGCAGCCACGCCTCGATGCCGCCCTCGCCGGCGGCGCTGCCGTCGTGGTCGGTGATCCGTCGGATCCAGCGGCGGCGCACGTCCAGGTCGGGGCAGTTGGAAAGGATCGCGGCGTCCTTTCGGGGGATGTTCTCCTGGTAGTAGAAGCGGTTGGCCACCCAGCCGCGGATCTGCCGATGGCTCAGCCGGCCTGTGTTCATCCGGACGTGGAAGGGGTGTTGGTCGTGGTACCGCCGCGAGTGGGCCCGCAACGCCTCGACGAAGTCGTCGGCGCCGGTTCTCGTGGTTGTCGTCGTCACGGCTCTACACCTGGATCTCGAGGCCGTCCGTGGCCACCTCTATGCCGCTTTCCCGCAAGATGTGCCGCTCGGGTGCGTCCTCCAGGAGGATCGGGTTGGTGTTGTTGACGTGCACGAGGACCGTCCGTCCCGCGGCCAGCGACGGGAGCCGGGCCAGGCTGCCGTCCGGGCCGTCGATGGGCAGGTGGCCCATCTCCCGGGCCGTCTTGCCGGCCAGTCCGAGCCGTACGAGCTCGTCGTCGCGCCAGCAGGTCCCGTCGAACAGCAGGCATCCGCAGCCCTCGAGCTCCGCGCACAGCGCCGGCGTCAGCGACTGCACGGCCGGCAGGTAGACCAGTGTCCCCCCGCTGCGTTCGTCGGTCAGCCGGTAGCCCACGACGCGGCCGTGGTCCGCCTCGGCCCCGAACCGGGCGCGTTTGGCGGTCGGTACGTCGAACGCACGGCAGGACAGCCCGTCCGCCAGAGCCAGGTCGGTGCCGGGGATCACCGCCCGCCACTCCACGGTGCAGTAGTGCTGGAGCGTGCTCAGGATGCCCGAGCCGTCACACAGGGTCTTGTGTGCCGCCGGCGTGGCGTACACCCGCAGGGCATGGGCCTCGCGCAACAGAAGCAGACCCAGCGTGTGGTCCAGCTCGGCGTCGGTGAGCAGCACCGCTTCCAGAGGCGTCGTCCGGTCGCCCTGCGGGTGCAGGCCTTGGAAGGCCTCGAACTGGGCGCGGAGGTCGGGTGAGGCGTTGACGAGGAACCACCGGCAGCGGTCGGCGCTGACGGCGATCGAGGACTGGGTGCGCGGGGGGCCGGCCCCTGAGCGGACCGCGGCGCACACGGGGCAGCCGCAATTCCACTGCGGGGACCCGCCCCCCGCCGCTGAGCCCAGCACTCGCACCAACACGCCGGCACTCCGTTCGTCGAATGTCCGGGTCCGTCGTCGGCCCGGCCGCCTGTCGGCGTCCCGAGCCGTCGGGGCGCCGGAACCGGTCCGGCATGCCCCACGTCCGCTAGTCCTCCAGCCGGGCGACGTACATGGTCACCTCGGCCGCGACCGCGATCTCCTCGAACTCGGGCGTCTCCCACACAGCAAGCTGGGGTTCCATGGACTCACCTCCTCTCTGGCCGGTCGTGGCAAGCTCTGGTCGCGCGCTACGACCATTCCGGGAGGGCGAAGGTGATCAGGGCGCTACCGTGTCCCGCGCCGAGCATGCCGGGGAGGAATCCCTCGGCCCACCCGCCCCAGCCGACCGGTACGGCGATGAACTGCCTGTCGTCGACCATGTAGGTGGTCGGGCTGCTGTGGTGGCCGCTCCCGCACTGGAACTGCCACAGCCCCTGCCCGGTGCGGGCGTCGAGCGCGTTGAACTCGCCGGACGGCTCACCGGCGAACACCAGGTCACCACCGGTGGCCAGCACCGAGGCGCACATGGGCAGTTCGTTGCGCCAGCGCCACTTCTCCTCGCCGTCGGCGTCGAACGCGCTGACGGACCCCGCCATGTCCTCGATGTCCACCTGAACGCCCGCGCCCCAGTACGGGATGCTCTCCTTGAACTCCCGGCGCCGTCGGGTGGCCGTGGCACCCGTGTCCTGGACGGGCACGTAGAACAGCTCGGACTTCGGGCTGTAGGCCGCGTGGGTCCATTCCTTCGCACCGGCCGGACCCGGGTAGAAGTGGACGGGTTCTCCCTCCTTGTCCGGGTACGACTTGGCCGTCACCCGGCCGTCCCTCGTGATGGCCCCCCACGTGATGCGGTCCACGAAGGGGGTGATCCCGACCCTCTCCCCGTTGGTGCGGTCGAGGACGAAGAAGTAGCCGTTCTTGTCGAAGTGCCCCAGCAGCTTGCGCCCGTCCCGCTCGAACAGGATGCACTCGGCGATGCTGTCGTAGTCCCACACGTCGTGCGGGGTGCACTGGTAGTGCCAGCGGATCTGACCGCTGTCGACGTCGACGGCGATGACGCAGTCGGTGAAGAGGTTGTCGCCCTCGCGGACACCTCCGTCGAAGTCGGGCGCCGGGTTGCCGGTGCCGACGTACAGCAGGTTCGTCTCCGGGTCGAACGTGCCGGTGACCCAGCAGTTCGCCCCACCACGCGCCCAGGCCTCGCCGTTGGCGGGCCAGGTCTCCGAGCCCGGCTCCCCGGGCTTGGGCACCGTGTAGCAGCGCCACTGGTGCTCGCCGGTGGCGAGGTCGAACGCGTCGAGGTGGCCGCGTACGCCGAACTCGCCGCCGGAACTGCCGACGATGACCATGTTCTTCACGATCAACGGGGCGAGTGTGGCGCTCTCCCCAGCCCGGACATCACCGTAGGTCTTGTCCCAGACCCGCTTTCCGGTGGTGGCGTCGAGTGCGAGCAGACGGGCGTTCGGCGTGACGGAGAAGACCTTCCCCTGGGCCACGGCGACCCCGCGGTTCACGTTCCCGCAGCACAAGGACACGTCGAAGGGGACCGCGTGCTTGTACCGCCAGATCTCCACGCCGGTCTTCGCGTCGAGGGCCCAGACCCAGCCGTCCCAGCCGGACACGAACATGACCCCGTCGACGACGATTGGGGCGGCCTCGAACGAGTAGGTCGACGCGCCCGCGATCAGTCCGGTCGTGCCCGCCTGGAAGACCCATGCGGGGACGACGCGCTTGACGCTCTCCGTGTTGATCTGGTCCAGCGGGCTGTAGCGTTGCCCGTTGTAGGCGCCGTAGTAGGTGAGCCAGTTGTGCGGCTCCTGGCGGGCGTTGAGCATGCGCTCGTAGTCGAGGCCGGCCACCACCGGCGGCGCGACCTCCCCGCCCGCGACCTTGCCGCTCAGCAACCCCTGGTCGACTGCCTCGCCCGCGTCCACGTAGTCGAGGGACATCTCCTCCTCCTTCCTACGGCCGCGGTTGCTCGGGGCGGTCGAGGCGAGCCTCCGGCGGAGCCTCCCCCAGGACGACGATGGCCCCGGTCAACCCCCGGCCCTCGTCGTTGCCCGTGGGCGAGCAGTACCAGTAGTAGCCCGGTCCGTCGAGGTTGAGGGTCGCCCGTCCGCGCGAATGGTTCACCAGCCAGATGAACTTCCGGTCGCCGTTGCTCGGCAGGAGCGCGCAGTGGGTGTTCTGGTCGTCGTTGATGAGCTCGAGCTCGATATCGCCTCCATGGGGCATGACCAGAATTGATGGATCCCAGATCAGCTCATCCGGGTGGATTCGAATGGTGGCCTGCATGGTGCCGTCCGGTTTCTCGGCGGCATATCCGATGCAACCGGTTCCCAGCACTTGACCCAGTGCTGCTTTGTTCTGTTCGGCCAACCCGATCTTGTCCAGCAGGTCGGATCGCTCCTGCATGGTCGTCATCGGGGCTTCACCCTCCTCATGCCGAATCGCTGTGTCCACTTCCGCCGGCGGCGGTGCTCCGCGGCCGATCACACACCTTCCCTCGAAAACGTTCTCCGAATTGACGTGGAATTCGGCGCGGGTGGATTGAATTGCTCCGAAAAGCGGACAATTTGCTACCCAATAAGCACGCTACGCCGTATGGATCACACCGACAAGGGTGAGCGCGCGTGCGGGCCGGCTCATGCCGTTCGCCCGCGACCGGCTACCGTTCGTCCCCCATGTGCCACCGTTGGGAGGATCAAGCGAGGTCGTACCGATCGAGGCACATGACCTTGTCCCACGCGGCGATGAAGTCCTTCACGAACTTCTCCCGTGCGTCGTCGCTCGCGTAGACCTCCGCGACGGCACGCAGCTCGGAGTTCGAGCCGAAGACGAGGTCGACGCGGCTGCCGGTCCACTTGGCCTCGCCGGTCGCCCGGTCGCGGCCCACGAAGGTTTCGGCGGTCGCGGACACCGGCTCCCACTCCGTGCGCGTGTCGAGCAGGTTCACGAAGAAGTCGTTGGTCAGCGACCCGGGCTTCGCGGTGAAGACGCCCAGCGGCGATTGACGGTGGTTGGCGCCCAGCACCCGCAGGCCCCCGACCAGGACGGTCATCTCGGGCGTGCTCAGGTCCAACAGGTTGGCGCGGTCGACCAGCAGGTGCTCCGACGGCAGCCGGTCGGCCTTGCCGTGGTAGTTGCGGAACCCGTCCGCGGTCGGCTCGAGGGCGGCGAAGGACTCCACATCGGTCCACTCCTGCGTGGCGTCCGTGCGTCCCGGGAGGAAGGGGACGTGCACGTCGTGGCCGGCCGTCCCGGCGGCCCGCTCGACGGCGGCGGCCCCGCCGAGCACGATGAGGTCGGCCAGCGAGATCTTCTCGTCCCCGGCTTGGGAGGCGTTGAAGGCCTCCTGGATCCCCTCCAGGGTGCGCAGCACCTGTGCCAGCGCGTCGGGCTCGTTGACCTCCCACCCCCGTTGCGGCTCGAGGCGGATGCGCGCGCCGTTCGCCCCGCCGCGCCTGTCGCTGACGCGGAACGTCGATGCAGACGCCCACGCGGTCGAGACGAGCTGGGAGACCGACAGCCCGCAGGCGAGGAGCCGGCTCTTGAGCACGGCGATGTCCGCCGGCCCGACGAGCTCGTGGTCCACGGCGGGGACCGGGTCCTGCCACGGCAGCGTCTCCCGGGGGACCAGCGGTCCGAGGTAGCGCTGGACCGGGCCCATGTCGAGGTGCGTCAGCTTGAACCAGGCCCGCCCGAACGCGTCCGCCAGCTGGTCCGGGTTGTCCAGGAAGCGCCGTGAGATCGGCTCGTAGCCCGGGTCCGACCGCAGCGCCAGGTCCGTCGTCAGCATGGTCGGGGCGTGCGTCGTCGACGGGTCGTGGGCGTCCGGGACCGTACCGGCCCCGCCGCCGTCCCGCGGGACCCACTGCCACAGACCGGCGGGGCTCAGTTCCAGGTCCCACTCGTAGCCGAACAGGGTCTCGAAGAAGCTGTTGTCCCACGTCGTGGGGGTGGGCGTCCACGTACCGTCGAGCCCGCTGGAGATGGTGTCCGTGCCCTTCCCGGTGCCGTAGCTGCTCTTCCATCCCAGGCCCTGTTCCTCGAGCGGGGCGCCCTCGGGCTCGGGGCCGAGGTGGGCGTCCGGGGCGGCCGCGCCGTGGGTCCTGCCGAACGTGTGGCCGCCCGCGATCAACGCGACGGTCTCCTCGTCGTTCATCCCCATGCGCCGGAAGGTCTCGCGGATGTCCCGTGCCGAGGCGAGCGGGTCCGGGACGGTGTTGGGCCCCTCCGGGTTGACGTAGATGAGGCCCATCTGGTCGGCGGCCAGGGGGCGCTTCAGCTCCCGGACGCCGCCATGGCGTTCGTCGCCGAGCCAGGCGTGCTCGGGACCCCAGTAGACGTCCTCGTCGGGCTCCCACACCTCCGCCCGGCCGCCGGCGAAGCCGAAGGTCGTGAAACCCATCGTCTCCAGGGCGCGGTTGCCCGCGAAGACCATCAGGTCGGCCCAGGAGATCTTGCGGCCGTACTTCTTCTTCACCGGCCAGAGCAGCCGGCGCGCCTTGTCGAGGTTGCGGTTGTCCGGCCAGCTGTTCAGCGGCGCGAACCGCTGCATTCCGGCGCCCGCGCCACCGCGGCCGTCGTGGATGCGGTAGGTCCCGGCGCAGTGCCACACCATCCGGATCACGAGCGGCCCGTAGTGGCCGAAGTCGGCCGGCCACCACTCCTGCGACGTGGTCAGCGCGTCGTCGACGTCGCGCGCCAGGGCGTCGAGGTCCAGCGTGCGGAACGCCGCCGCGTAGTCGAAGTCCTCGCCCATGGGATCGGCCTCGGCGGGGTGTTTCCGCAGGACCCTCAGGTCGAGCCGGCTCGGCCACCAGTCGCGGTTGCTCGCGCCTGCGATCGGCCGTCCGCGGTACCCGGTGACGGAGAGGCCGAGGCCGCCCGCGTTGCCGGAGTCCGTCTCGCCGGCAACGGCGTGCGGGATGTCGGACACGGGGATCTCCTTCCGGATCAGAGGGTGCGTCGTGGTTCAGATGTTCAGCGCGCGACGCACGGCTGGCGCGTTCCGCCGGGAAACCGGCACCATCTCGTTCGTCCGGTCGTCCATGACCAGGGACAACTCGCCCTTGAGCCCGCGCTCGACCTCCCGGATGCGGCTCAGATTGACCACGTAACGGCGGTGCACCCGCAGGAAGCCGACATCCGCCAGATCGCTGTCGAGCTTGTCCAGGCTCAGGGAGGCGGCTCGCAATCGACCTTGATCGGTGGAGAGCCACACGTCGTTTCCGTGCGATTCGGCGAAGGAGACTTCAGGCAGTCGCAGCAGCACCATCCGGTTGTCGCGCATCGCGACCAGTCGGCGCGGCGGCACCCGAGGGTGGGACGCCCCCTCCCTTTGGGGGAGCCGCGCCCCGTCGGAAACCCCGAACAGAACCAGGTTCCCGATCAGGTGCCCGGAGGAGAAGACGGGCCGGATGGTGATCGTCGTCGGCTCGTCGGCCAGGTGGGCGAAGATCTGCGTCGAGCCGACCCAGTCGGGATCGTGGGCCCCTTGCCTGCTGGCATACCGGGCGGCCGCGATGAATTCCGGCAGCCCGGGGTTCCAGCGCAGGGTGGGGTCGATCGCCGGGGTGTACGCGGGGACGCCCAGGAGCACGCTCGCCATGTCGTCGGCGATCACCACCTTACCCGCGGTGTCCACGGCGGCGAGCGCCGCACCCGACGTCGCCCTGGCCTGGGTGTAGGCCGCGACCAACTCCGCGCCGCTGTCCCGGGCGCGCCTCTTCAGCGGGTACCGGGTCATGGTGACGGCGCCGGCCAGCCAGCTTTCGGCGGCCGCGGGAAGCCCGTTGCGCCAGAAGGAGACGTTGAGGACCGCGATCGGTTCCCTGGTCACCACGTCACGCACCGCGATGCCCGCGCACACCCAGTTGTGGAACGCCTGGCACCAATGCTCCGCGCCCCTGATCGGCACCGGGCCGTGCGCCTCGAGCGCCGTGCCCATGCCGTTCGTACCGACCGCGCACTCGGACCAGCAGAACCAGGGCGCCAGATTGCAGTCGTCGGCTCGGGCGAGCGTGGCGTGATCACCCCACGCGGCCAGGATCCGGCCGGTGGCGTCGGTGACGGAGACGACCCCACCGAGGTTGCCCACTTCATGTGCCACGGCGGCGGCCCGGAAGCCCAGCTCGGCGAGGACCACGTCGTGCTCGGGCGTGTGGTCGGGCTTCGTGACGGCCGGCGGAGCCTTCGTGAGGTGGGGATCGACTCGGTACTGCTCTCGGCAGCGCTGCCAGGAGATCGCCACCAGGGGCCGGACACCGGGGACGTGGTCCTCGCCCTGCACGAACCGTTCCCACGCCGCGAGAACGGGGCCGCCGCCGAGGTTCGCCGAGTTGGGCTCAAGCCGATGTGTGCTTCTCATGGTTCAGAACCGCCCTTGGTCCATCCCCAATGCCGGCGGCATGCCCGCGGTCCGGGCCGGTCACCGCTCATGGCGGCCGGGCCTGCGGCGGACCGCGTACCGCGTCGCGGGTCTCCCTGCTCCGTCACCCGTTCCGGGCTGTGTCACAGACCTCCACTGCCCACCCTAGTACCGTCGGCGGGCTGCGGACGCCCCGTGGGCACCTGTGAGGCCGTGGCCGGGTGCTGCCCGGCAGGTGCTCGGCTGGTAGGGCTCGTGGCGGCCAGGGGGGTCTGGACGGTCAGCCGGCCAGGGCGGCGATCCCGGCGTGTCGGAAGATCTTGCGGAGGTTGTGGCAGGCGGCGAGCAGTCGCCACTCGCCGCGGGCGCCGTCCTCGCCATGCAGGAGGAGCTTGCGGCCGTTCTGGCAGGTCATGACCTGCCCCAAGACGCGTTCAACGATGGATTTCCGGCGGCGGTAGGTCTTCCGGCTGAGACCTGCTCCACACGTTACTCAAAGCGATCGCGGCGACGGAGACTGCCCTGTCGACCGCATGCCGGATCGGCGCACACCACACCTGTCCGGCGTCCTCCCCGGCCCCGGCGCCGATCTGATCCGCTCCGGACCACGGCCTCGGTTGAGCGGTTCTCATTGATCACCGGAGGGTGGGGAAGAGAGCACCGGCGACGGTCCGACACATCTGCGGATCCTCGGTGAGGCCGATCCCCAGGGCCCACAGCCAGTAGTCCACCGTGCGCACCAGCGTCCAGGCGCGTATCCGGTCGGCATCGAGGTCGGCCACCTCGGCAAGGGTGGCCAGGCGGGTTCGGATGCCGGCAACCCCCTCCATGTCCGCGAACCGCCGCCAGAGCAAAGGCGCCACCGCGTACTCGGGATCGCCGGTGAGCGGCTTGGGGTCGATGGCCAGCCACGGCTCACGGTAGCCGGCCAGCACGTTCTCGTAGTGCAGGTCACCGTTGACCAACTGACCAGCCGTCGTGGGACCGTACTCGGCAGCGAGGCCGGCTGCCGCATCGACCAGGCGCCGGGAGAAGGGACGACCGAGCTGCTCCCACTGAAGGTTCAAGCGGGCGGGGAGCCCGGCGGCGAGATCTCGCAAGCAAGCAAAGCCCTGCGGGGCCGGGACGGACAGGCGCCGCAGCAGGAGCCCGGCGGCGGTGACCGCCTCGTCGGCGTCGATGTCGGAGAGGGTGCGGCCAGCATCGAGCCGCTCCAACAGCAGGGATCCCGTGGCCGGTTCGTGGTCAAGCAGCAGCACTGTCCCCTGTCCGTCCCAGGCGGCGAGAGCCAGTGCCTCATGCAGCGTCGTGGCGTCCTGCCAGGACACCTTGAGCGCGCAGGGCTCCTCGCCACGCCGCACCGGGACGACCAGGCCCAGGTGGCCGTGGAGCGGTGTGCCGTCCACCGCCAAGCCCCACCGTGCGCAGAGGCTCTCCACCAGTGCGGGCAAGGAGTCGACCCACTCTTTTCCGCTCTGGCCCGCTCGGTTCACCGCTGCGGTTGCGAAAACTGCGGGAACGTCGATCACGACCCCGATCCTGCCAGGACGTGGCTGACCCGCCCACCTACGGGTGTGGCAAACAGCCCGTAAGTCTGTCGGCTATGCCTACCCTCGTTACTGGGACACGCTCCTAGCCGAGGGGGCGGCGGTAGATGCCGTGCCACCAGGTGCGTGCCAGTTCGCGGGCGAACGCGGGGTCGCCGGCGGGGTCTCCGGTGGTGACCTGGTCGGTGAGGGCGCGTTCGCCGCCGGTGACGATGATCCGGGTGGCGCTGACGGGGTCGAGGTCGGCGGGGGTGCGGCCGGCCTCCTGTTCGTCGCGGAGGATCTTGATGGTCCAGTCGGTGAACTGGTGGAGTTCGGCGGTGAAGTAGTCGCGTACGGCCGTGTCGTAGGTGGCGACCTCGGCGAGTGCCCGCCGGACGGCGGCGTGCCGGCGGTAGACCTCGATGACGTGCACGAAGGCCTCCTCGAGGCCTTCGACGCCGGCCGAGGGCTGCCAGGCCGAGGTGAGGTCGAAGGACGAGGCCATGAGCCGGCCGGCCAGGCGCAGCAGTAGGTCGACCTTGTCGCGGAAGTGGCTGTAGAAGGTCGAGCGGGCGACGCCGGCCTCGGTGCAGATCTGCTGCACGCCCAGTTCGGTGAAGTTCGCGCCGCCTGCCAGCAGGCGCTGGGTGGCGTCCAGGACGTCCGCCTCGGCGGAGGTGGGGCGGCCGACCTTCGCGGTGCGGCGTCGGGTGATCGAAGGCATGTCCGGATCCTGAGGTCGTCGCGGGGCGGAGGGCCCGGCAGCGAACGTCACATTACACCGCGTCCGGACATCGTGTAGCGTAATTTCCGGACGCGATGTCCGGATGCAGTGACCGGAAAGGTTGGGGGCTCCCGGTCGCCTGCGCGAGCAAGCACGTGTGCGATGAGGAGTGACTGGTGAAATATCGTCTGCTGGGACACACCGGGGTCTGGGTCTCCGAGATCTCCCTGGGCGCGATGACGTTCGGCGGCAAGGACCACCCGGTGTACGGCCCCCATGGGGCACTTGGGCAGCAGGACGTGGACCGGGTGGTCGGCGCGGCACTGGACGCCGGGATCAACTTCCTGGACACCGCGGACGTCTACGCCGACGGAGAGAGCGAGGAGCTGCTCGGCCGGGCGGTCGGGCGGCGCCGGCGGGATGTCGTGCTGGCGACCAAGCTCCTCGCTCCGGTCGGGCCGGGGCCCAACGACCAGGGCCTGTCGCGTCTGCACGTGATGCGGGCCCTGGAGGACAGCCTGCGCCGGCTGGGGACCGACTACATCGACCTCTACCAGATCCACAACTACGACCACGTGACGCCGCTGGAGGAGACGCTGAGCGCCCTCGACGACGCGGTACGCCAGGGGAAGGTCCGCTACATCGGCTGCTCCAACCTGGCCGCCTGGCAGATCAGCAAGGCGCTGGGCATCTCCGCACTGCACCACCGGGCGGCGTTCGTCGCCAACCAGACCCACTACTCCCTGGTGGCCCGCGACGCCGAGCGTGACCTGGTGCCCCTGGCCGAGGACTCGGGGCTGGGCCTGACGGTGTGGCAGCCGCTGGCCGGCGGATTCCTGACCGGCAAGTTCGACCGCGGCGGGGTAACCACGGAACCGGACTCCCGCCGGGCCCGGAACGGCTTCGACTTCGTACCGTTCGACGAGGAGCGGGGCTTCGCGGTGCTCGACGTGGTCCGGGACGTCGCCGCGCGGCACGAGGTCGGCCCGGCCCGGGTGGCCCTGGCCTGGCTGCTGGCGCAGCGCGCCGTCACCAGCGTGATCGTCGGCGTCCGCACGGTGGAGCAACTCGCGGACGACGTCGCCGCCGTCGGCCTGACGCTGACCGAGCAGGACCTCGCCGAGCTCGACGAGGTCAGCCGGCCGCCGCTCGCCTACCCGAACTGGATCCAGCAGTGGTTCGCCCCGACCCGGATCCCGGCGGGCAACCTGGCCTGACCGGCCGCCGCCTCGGCGCCGACGGCGCCTCCGGGGCCCCGGTTCCCCGTGGGCGGGCGCCGGGCCCCGGGCGTCTACGTACGCGCGCCGGTGTCGATCCGGTAGCCGACGCCGGGCACCGTGGCGATGATCCATGGTTCGCCGAGTCGTTTGCGCAGCGCGGAGACGGTGATGCGCACGGCGTTGGTGAGGGGGTCGGCGTTCTCGTCCCAGGCCCGTTCCAGTAGCTCTTCGGCGCTGACGACCCCGCCTTCGGCGGCGACGAGGACTTCCAGCACGGCGAATTGCTTGCGGGTGAGCGCGACGTAGCGTGCGTCGCGGAAGACCTCCCGGCGGAAGGGGTCGAGCCGCAGGCCCGCGATCTCGCGGACGGGTGGCCGGGCGTACGCGCGTCGGCGGTCGAGCGCCCTCAGCCGCAGGACGAGCTCCCGCAGCTCGAACGGTTTGGTGAGGTAGTCGTCGGCGCCGAGCCCGAACCCGGAAGCCTTGTCGTCGATCCGGTCGGCGGCGGTGAGCATGAGGATCGGGATGCCGCTGCCGGAGGCGACGATGCGCCGCGCGACCTCGTCGCCGGAGGGGCCGGGGATGTCGCGGTCGAGGACGGCGAGGTCGTAGGAGTGGACGCCGAGCAGTTCCAGGGCGGTGTCGCCATCGCCTGCGATGTCGGCGGCGATCGCCTCCAGCCGCAGACCGTCACGGACGGCTTCCGCCAGGTAGGGCTCGTCCTCCACGATCAGTACGCGCATGTCCGAAGCCTAGGCACCACGACGTATCGCCGACGTATGCCCACCTCAGCCTGCCCGTGCCGGCGCGGGGCGAGGCCGCTCCGACGGCGCTTGCGCCGTGGTGCGCCACCAGCGGCGCGACGCCAGCGCGGCCAGCACGGCGCCCGCGGCGTTGACCAGGACGTCGTCCACGGAGGACACCCGGTCCAACTCCAGGACGTACTGCGCGGTTTCGACCAGGACCGAGCAGCCCGCCCCGAGCGCCAGGATCCGTGGCACGGACGCCAGCGCCGCGAACCGCATCGGGGCGAAGAACCCCAGCGCCGCGAAGACCAGCAGGTTGCCGGCGATCCCGAGCGGCCCCATCGTGACCAGGTCCCGCAGCGGAACCAGGCTCACCCGGGCGGGGACGACGCCGGCCCCGCCGCCCGGCATCATGGTCAGCCACAGGAACGGCACCGTCCCGTGGACCATGCCCACCTCGGCCAGCGACGTCCGCCAGGCCGATCTGCCGCCGGCGGCACGCCGACCGCGCGCCAGAACCCACACCACCAGCAAGGCCAACGGCAGCGCGACCAACGTCATGAGCACCACGCCGTTGAACGTGTCGAAGCAGCCGTGCCACCGCCCTGCCATGCACATCGGAGCGGACATCATGAGCGGCCGCCGCACGACGAACGCGGCGACCGCCACGCCGAGGACCACCAGGCCGGGGAGCACGAAGCTGCGCATGCGGCGGAGCGGTGCTGACGGGGATGCGTTGTCGTTCACGCCCCCATTGGAGACGCGGGGCCGTTGCGGTGGCGTATGCGCTTTTCGATACGCCCGCGATACACGGGGGGTCCGGCACACCAGTGTGTGCCGGACCCCCCGGTGGACCTGCCCGAGGACCGGGTCAGGAGCCGTGGTGGGACGGACGTCCCTTGGCGGTCACGTCATCCGCGTAGATCAGGGCGGTCTTGTGGCCGTACTGGACGGTGTACATCTTCTTGGCGCCGAAGACGACCTTCCCGCTGGAGGGGAAGAAGTCGTCCGTCAGGGCCGGGGCCGCCGTGGAGACGTAGGCCTGGCCCGCCGGGATGCCGTACATGCTCAGCGGAGCCTGCGTGGACGGCGAGAGACCGGCGGGGTACTCGGCGGCGTCCGGGTAGCTGGTGCCGTAGACCTTCACCGGGACGGCCGCGGCGGGCCTGACGATCGTCACGTCGCGCGTGGGGATCGTGTTGACACCGCGCGGGTTGTGGAACCACACCTTGCTGCCGCTGAACCAGATCGCGGTCCAGTCGCCCTTCTTGCCGGCGACGACGAACTGCTGCCCCGCCTGGGCGGTGCTGCCCCAGTCGCTGATCCGGTTGGTGCCGGGGGCACCGGGGTGGATCGACTGCTCGCCGAAGAGCGGGGCGTCCGCACGCGGCTCGGTGCGCACGTAGACGAAGTTCGACGCCTGGCGCACCGTGGTGCACTCCTCGGTTGCGTCGCTGCCGTCGTCCTCAGGGCACAGCTCCATGGTCTGCTTGTTGCGGGCGAAGCCCGGGGCGATGGTCACGGCGGAACCCACCGTGCCGACGCCGTGCCGGCCCGCGACCGGAGCGCCCAGCAGCTCTCGTACTCGGCCGCGGCGGCGGCGAAGTTGCTCTGGAGTGCGGTGTCCGCCCGAGGGGTGTCCTCCGCAGCCTGGGCCACGACGGGAACGGCGATGGCTCCCGCCACCGCGACGATCGCCGCGCCGAGCGCGATGGGACGGCGGGAAGCGTGCTTCCGGCGCGGTACTGAGTCTTTGGTCATTGAATCCCGATTCCGGGGTGACGAGGTCACGCCACCTGTCCACGCTGAGGAGCGGCACGAAACGGACCGTCAGTGAAGGGCGGCCCGGCCAACAGGCCCCAGCGGAGCCCGTCCTGAGTGACCGTCATGGTCCAGGTCGCATCGCCCCTGAACTCGATGCCCGATGAACGTATCACACTGTCTTGGTGCCGAGATGAACAGTGTGTTTGTGGGGAAGGGGGAGGCGTGATGCCGAGTATGGGGCGGTATTCGCGCATTTCCGGGGGGCGTTTCGGGGCGGGAAGACGGCCGTGACCGAGGCGCCTCAATGACACTGTTGTGACGGTCGCGGTCTCCGGCATCGCATCGTGTGATCGCGGAGCATCCGGTCCCGCCGGGCGCCGCCCTTCACGCCGTTGCGCCCCCACCGAAGCCTGTGGAAAACGGCCCACACGTGACAAGTACGTCTATAGGCTGACAGCAAGTCACCTGGGTGGGGTGTGTGGGGAACGGGGCGGGAGGTACGCCGTGCGTGTGCTGTCGGGGCGGTACGAGTTGGTGGAGACCGTCGGCCGGGGCGGCATGGGCGAGGTCTGGCGCGGGATCGACCGTGAGCTCGGCCGTGCCGTGGCGGTCAAGGTGCTGCCCCCCGAGCTGACCCGGCACGAGGAGTTCCGGACCCGATTCCGCCGGGAGGCCCGTACGGTCGCCTCGCTCACCCACCGGGGGATCGCGGTGCTCCACGACGTCGGTGAGGACACCGGCGGTGAGGAGGTCGTTCCCTACCTCGTCATGGAGTTCATCGAGGGGCGCACGCTCGCCGAGGTGCTGGGCGACGGTCCCCTCACGATGGAGCGCTCGACGGCGATCATGCGGGACGTCGCCGACGCCCTGGCCCACAGCCATGCGCAGGGGCTGGTCCACCGCGACGTCAAACCGTCCAACGTGATGATCACGGCTGACGGCCAGGTCAAGATCCTCGACTTCGGCATCGCCAAGGTCGTCGCCGACACGGCGACCCGGCTGACCGCGACCGGGATGACCGTGGGGACGCCCGCCTACCTCTCACCGGAGCAGATCCACGGCACGGCGGTGGACGCGCGCACCGACCAGTACTCGCTGGGGTGCCTGTTCTACGAGCTGCTCACCGGCCGGCCGCCCTTCACCGGTGACTCGCCGTTCGCGGTGATGAACCAGCACCTCGCCAAGGACCCGGTGCCGCCCTCGGCACTGCGCCCGCAACTGCCCGACGCCGTCGACTCCGTGGTGCTCCGCGCGCTGGCCAAGCAGCCCGGGCAGCGGTTCCTGGGCATGGGCGCCCTGCGCGACGCCCTGGGGAACCTGCACAGCGGCGGCAGCCTGGCGGGCACGGCCGGCGGCACCCGCCTCGCGGGGTCGCAGGAGCAGGTGGCGGTGCCGGCCGGGCCGCCCCCGGCAGCGCGTGTCGCGCAGCCGGCACCGCCGGTGCCCCCTCAGCCCGCGTCGGCGCCGACGATCCCTCCGGTGGCGGGCACGGGCGCGGCGGCGCCCCCCGCCGCACCCGCACCGGGCGGGGTGAAGATCGGCTCCCTGTGGCGGGGCGAACGGCTGGCCCCCTTCGTGGCGACGTTGCTGGCGCTGCCCGTGGTGGTCTCCACGTGGGATTCCTACGCCTATTCGAGCTCGGCCATGACGGCGCTGGTCGCCGCGTGGCTCACCGCGCTGATGCTGACGTGCCTGCGTCCGGGCCTTGCGGGGGCCTTCGCCGCGGTCGCACCGGCCACCTTGCTGTGGGTGCGCGACGACATGCCGGGCATCGTGATTCTCCTGCTGCTGGCCGTGGCGTGCGCGGTGGGGGTGTTCTACCGGTCGGGAACGGCCGCCCAGGTGCTGTCCTACGGCGCGATCCTGTGCGTCGGGCCGGTCATCGCGAGCAGGTCCGGCTACTACGGAGAGGGGGCAACGTTCCTGCTCCTGGCGGCCGCGGCCTGCACCGCCCTCGCCGCCGTCCGGCACCCGCGCCGGCGCAGCGACAGCTGACCCCACACGCACCGGCAGCGGGTGTGGGGGAGGATGGGGCCCGGCCTGCCGGCGTGTGCCGGTGGGGACGGGTCGGGGCAGGCCCGGTGGAGCAGTTGAGAGGGGGACGGTGGAGATCGCCATGCAGCCCGGAGCCACGACGCGGCCCCGCAAGCCGTTGAGCCGGGAGCGGATCCTGGGTGCCGCTGTGGCCCTGGCCGATGACGGCGGGGTCGCGGCGCTGAGCATGCGGAAGATCGCGGGGGCGCTCGGTGTGGTGCCGATGGCGCTGTACAAGCATGTGGCGAACAAGGACGAGTTGCTCGACGGCATGATCGATGCCGTGGTCGGTGAGATCGACCCGCCGGTCGCCGGGGCGGACTGGCAGGGTGCGGTGCGGGGGCGCGTGCTGTCCGCGCGCCGGATGCTGCTGCGTCATCCGTGGGCGTCCGGGGTGATCGAGGCGCGGATGAAGGCGCGGACGACCCCGACGCCGGCGGTGCTGGCGTACCTGGATTCGATGATCGGGATCTTCAGGGCCGGGGGTTTCCCACTGGACCTGGTCCATCATGCGATGCACGTCATGGGCAGCCGTGTCCTGGGCTTCTCCCAGGAGTTGTTCGAGGACAGCCCGGGCGGCGAGCCGGATCCGGACGCACCGCCACCCGAGGAGATGGCCGCGCGCTACCCGCACGTCACCGAGCTGGCCATGGCCGTCGCCCATGACGAGCAGTCCGTCGTCGGTGCCGGCTGCGACGACCAGCTGGAGTTCGAGTTCGCCCTCGACCTGATGCTGGACGGCCTGGAGCGGCTCCGGAACCGGGTCTGACGCGGCGGCAGGATCGCCCCCGAGCGGCCTTCCCTGCCCGCGCCTCTTGACGGGTGTACGCCGTACACCTACGGTGCGTGACAAGGGAGTTGAGTGGCGTACCGTCCGGGCGTACCGCTCCGGGCGGTCGGCGACGAGGGGCTGGGGAGCTCGATGAAAGCGATCGTCCAGAAGAGGTTCGGTCCGCCGGAAGTCCTGCGCCTGGAGGACGTCGAGCGGCCCGAGGCGGGAGCCGGCGAGGTACTGGTGCGGGTGCGTGCGGCGGCCGTCAACCCGTACGACTGGCACATGATGCGCGGCGACCCGTATGTGGCGCGGCTGATGGGCGGCATGGGGGCGACCCGGCCGAAGGTACCGGTGGCGGGCATCGACGCGGCCGGGCACCTGGAGGCGGTCGGCGCAGGCGTGCAGGGCGTCACACCCGGTGACGAGGTGCTGGGCTTCTGCCCGGGCTCGTTCGCCGAGTACGCCCGCACCACCCCCGACCTGGTGGTCCCCAAACCCGCGGGGCTGACCTTCGAACAGGCGGCGGCGGTGCCGATGGGGGCGGTGACCGCGCTGCGCGGCATCCGCACCGTGGGCCGGGCGCAGGCCGGGCAGCGGGTGCTGGTCAACGGCGCCGCCGGAGGCGTGGGCCACTTCGCCGTGCAGATCGCCGCGGCCCTGGACGCCGAGGTCACCGCGGTGTGCAGCCCCGGCAACGCCGACCTGGCACGCTCCTTGGGCGCCGCGCACGTCGTCGACTACACCCGGCAGGACTTCACCCGGTCGGGCGCGCGCTACGACCTGATCCTGGACAACGTCGGCAACCACCCGCCGGCCCGGCTGCGCCGGGCACTCACGCCTGAAGGCATCCTGGTGGCCAACGGGGGCGGTTCACCCGGCCGCATGTTCGGCGCGGTCGCCTCCACGCTGCGCGTGGTCGCGGCCAACGCGTTCGTCCGGCAGCGGCTGCGCGTCATCCTCCCGGCGGCCCCGGCCGGGCCCACCCACGAGGACCTGCTCGCCGTCACCGCGCTGATCGAGGCGGGCCTGCTGGCCCCCGTGGTCGACCGTACCTACCCGCTGGCCGAGGCTGCCGAGGGGATGCGCCACGTGGAGCGGGGCCATGCCCGCGGCAAGACCGTCATCACTGTCGGCCGTCAAGCGCCCCCGGGTGAAGGGCCGGGAGTTGCGAAATGAGTCCCCTGGTCGACCGCGTCGCGATGGAGTCGGTTTTCGGCCCCGATGAACTGGTGACCGTGGATGACGCGGCGCTCGCCGGCGTCATCCACGAGCCGACCCGGGTCTTTCTGAGGGACGTGGGCCTTCCGGACCGGATCGGCTGGTTCATGGCGGACCAGCGGCTCATCGACGGCGACCTGCGCATCGGCGGCGAGGCCTGGCAGGCCGTCTCGGAGAAGTACCCGAACTGCCCCTTCGACATGTCGTCGTGGCTGTCCCTCGGCGGGATCGGCATGGACGACGTCGTCGCCGACACCAGGACCGGGGCCGTGTACTGCGTTCCGGAGGACGGGGGACCGCACCTGCTCAACAGCACGGTGGATGCGCTGGCGTTCTTCCTCCACGCGCTGGAGGAGGAACGGCCGGACTACGACCCCGAGGCCGCCACCGACGAGGGCGTCGACCCGCAGGGCGCGCGCGACAGGCTGCTGACACGCATGCGTCGTGCCGACGCCGCGGTCATGGAGGACGAGGACTCCGTCTGGTACAGCGTGCTGCGGTACGTGCGGAACCTCATGCAGGACTAGACGATTAGTTCCGAATGCAGGGTTCTCAGGAGTTAGGGAGGGTGTCCAACATCGGGTTGTGACGACCGAATTAGACACCCTCTTGACTGCACTGTACGTGCACATCGACGACCGTTTGAAGACCTCGCGGTGGCGTGGCCGGCCGCCGAGGCTGACCGACGCCGAACTGGTCACCCTGGCCGTTGCCCAAGCCATGCTGGGCTTCCACTGCGAGGCCCGCTGGCTGCGTTTCGCCCACGCTCATCTGCACGGACTGTTCCCCTATCTGCCCCAGCGACCCGCCTACAACAAGCGCCTGCGGGCCGCCCTGGGCCTGGTCAAACAGGCCATCCGGTCCCTGGCAGCAGACACCGACCTGTGGCTGGACCCGGTGTGGATCGTGGACTCCACGCCCGTGGAATGCGCCCGCTCACGCCAGACCGTCAAACGGTCCGACCTGGCCGGCTGGGCGAATTACGGCTACTGCCAGTCCCACTCCCGCTTCTACTGGGGCCTGAAACTGCACCTGGTGTGCACCCCGGCCGGGCTGCCGGTCACCTGGGCTCTGGCCGACCCGAAGATCGACGAACGTCAGATACTGGCCGCTCTGATCGACAACGAACCCCACCTGTCCGCCCATCGGCCCGGCCTGCTCATCCTGGCGGACAAGGGCTACATCGCCGCCGAACTCGACCGCTTCCTCGCCGCACGCGACATCAGCCTGCTCAGGCCCTCCTACCGCAACCGCGGCACCCAACAGCCCGCGGAAGCCCTGCTCAAGACCGTGAGGCAGCTCATCGAGTCGGTCAACGACACCCTCAAAGGCCAGCTTGACCTCGAGCAGCACGGCGGCCGAACCATCGAAGGCGTCGGTGTCCGCGTGGCCCAGCGAATCCTGGCCATGACCTGCGCGATCTGGCACAACCGCACTATCGGCGCACCCATCACCAGGTCACTGACCGCCTACGACCACTGAGCCACATCGGAACTAATCGTCTAGTGCTGTGACGACCACATAGCTTCGCCGGGTTGCTCGTTGATCTCACTCAAGGGCAAGTGCCAGTGCCTGTTTCAAGGGTGCATGGCGTGCTCCGGTGGACGGCTGAAGCCCGCCACTCCCGCCGGAGCAGGGCGTACACCAGGTCGTCGCGCCATGCCCCCTTGAAGAACTCCGTTCCGATGAAGAGGGCCTCCCGGCGCATGCCCAGCCGTTCGAGGAGCCCGGCGGAGGCGGCGTTGTCCGCGTGGCAGCGGCCGATCACCCGGTGCAGTTCCAGTGCGTCGAATGCCAGGTGCAGGACGGCGAAGGCGGCCTCGGTGGCGAAGCCCTTGCCCTGGTGGGCGGGGTGGAAGACGTAGCCGAGCTCGCCCTGGCGGTGTTCCGCGCTGATCAGGACCAGTTCGACCTGCCCGACGACCGTCCCCGTGCCCGGCTCGACGACCGCCAGGCTGAGACAGTCCCCGTCCGAGACCAGTGTGGTCTCCCGGGCCATCTGCTCCACCACCACCCGGACGTCCTCCGGTCCGCGCGGCTCCCATCGCATGAAGCGGGCGACGTCGGGCCGGCGCTGGTACTCGCAAACGTCCTGCGCGTCCTCGGGCCGGAACGGGCGGAGTATCAGCCGGGCAGTGGCGATCGGAGAGTCGATACACAGCATCGGGCGACTGTACCCAGGCCACTCCGCCGACCAGTCGCCGTGTCACCGGACCGGTGGTGCGCGCGGCCGCTTCCGCCGCGTTCGGAACATGGACGCCCCTGGTGCTGTGACCGCGTGGGTTGGCTCCCGACCACCCACCCGGTGAACCTATGCGGTCACCGCACTGGCGAACCGGCCCCACCCTCGGCCGGCCCCGGGCTTCACCGCCCGGGGCCGGGAGGAACGGCGGGTCGACCGCCGTCGCCTACGGACGGGCGTAGGGCCGGGTCATGACCTCCATGTTGTGACCGTCCGGGTCGGCGAAGTACGCGCCACGACCGCCGAACAGGCGGTTGATCCGGCCGGGATCGGCATGGCCGGGGTCGGCGTAGTAGGTGACCCCCACCGCTTCCAGGCGGGCGATCACCTCGTCGAACTGGTCCTCGGACACGAGGAACGCGTAGTGCTGCGACTGGATCGGCTCGTCACGCTTCGCGTAGTAGTCGAGTGTGACGCCGTTGCCGAGCTCGACGGGGAGGAACGGACCGAAGGGCGCGCCGACCTTCAGGTCCAGCATCACGGCCAGGAACTCGGCCGACAACTGCCGGTCCCGGGCGTGGACAGCGGTGTGGTCCAATCGGGCGGGAGCCGTCGGCGGCTCGTTCGCGTACGGGTTCTGCTGCTCGTTCGGCATGGGTGACATCGGTCTCCGGGTCTCGGATTCGCTGGGAACGGGCACCGCGTGGGGCGCCGCGAGGAGACTCGGAAGGAGGGCGGGGCTCTTGCCCGCCTCGCGCTCACGCCGAGGCCGGCAACCCGACTCGTGCATGGCTCAAGGCCGACCCGGCAGTCACCCGATCGAACTTAGTGACTGCCACGGGCCTGGGCAACTCCTCCGAACATCTGCCGGAAGCCTGGTCAGCGGGTGGCGCTCTCGGCGGCCTGCCGGATGATGCGGGCGACGGCCTCGGGCTGGGAGACCGACACCGCGTGGGACGCGTCGAGTTCCACCGTGTGGGCCTTGGCGCGCTCGGACATGAAGCGCTGCGCCGCCGGCGGGATGTTGCGGTCCGCGGTGGCGATCAGGCTCCACGAGGGGATCGACCGCCAGGCGGCCGCGGTGGCCGTCTCCTCCAGGGCCGCCGCGGCGACCGGGCGCTGGGTGGCGGCCATCAGGTCGGTCACGGACTGCGGCACGTCGGCGGCGAACTGGTCGTGGAAGCTGTCGGTCTTGATGTAGAGGTCGGTCCCGGTGCCGCCGTCGGCCAGCGGGAAGGGCACCGCGTCGAGGTTCGGGCCGAGGGTGCTCCCCGGGTAGGCGTTGGACAGCTCCAGGGCGCTCTCGCCCTTCTCGGGGATGAAGGCGGCGACGTACACCAGGGCCTTGACCTTCGGATCTCCGTCGGCGGCCTGGCTGATCACGGCGCCGCCGTAGGAGTGCCCGGCGAGCACGACGGGTCCGTCGACGCTCTTCAGCACGCTGGCGAGGTACGCGGCGTCACCGGCCAGGCCCCGCAGCGGGTTGGCCGGCGCGAGGACTGGAAGTCCCGCCTGACGCAGGTGCTCGATGACGCCGTTCCAGCTGGAGGAGTCCGCGAACGCGCCGTGCACCAGGACGACCGTGGGCTTGTGCGGGGCGGGGCGGGCGGAGGTGTCGTTCATGGTGGTTCTTCTCCTTGGGCAGTGCGGGTCGTGTCCTTCGCCGGTGCGCCGCTGGGGCGCCGCCGACACCGAGAAATCTAGCGCCAGATTGACTTGTGCACAAGTCGATTGCAGGCAAGGTAAATGAGCGGTCGGAGGAGTCAAGGGACTGCGCGCGACGGCGCGCGAGGCCGCCCGCCGCATCGGGCTGGGCCGCCCCGGGCCGGTGCAGGGCGGAGCTAGCGCATGAGCGACCGTGAGGTCGAGGCGGGGGAGCGCCCGGTGGGCGGACGGCACCCGGTGATCGGCCTGTATCCGGCCGCGTACCGCCGGCAGCACGGTGCGGAGATCGCGGCGACCCTGGACGTCACCAGTGGCGTGGGCCGGTTGGAGGCGCTGCGCGAGACGGCGGCCGTGGCAGGGCACGCGCTGCGGATGCGGACGGGCCTGGACTCGGCCCGCCCGGCGGGGCGGGTGCTGGCCGCGCTGATCCCCTGCATCGTCGCGGTGGCGGCCTCGCTGCCGGCGGCGCTGCCGGCGGTGTGGCCGCGCGATCCGCTGCCCTGGGACGGCGAGCGCACCTATGCGCCGCTCGCCCATGCACCGTGGCCGGTCGTCCTGGGGTGCCTTCTCGCAGGCCGCTGGGCGTGCCGATGGTCGTGGGATCGGTCACCGCCTTCCAGGCGCCGGCCGGCCCCGGGGTGACCGAGTCCGGGCGCGCGGACCCGATGCACCTGTTCACCTTCTTCGCGCCGCTCATGCTGGCCTACGCCTCCGGGACGCTGTGGGCGAAGACTGCGAGCCTGACGGGCGTGGCCGCCCTCGCCATCCGCCTCGGTCGGCAGTCGCGAGCGGCCCGGCAGCGCCGCGGGACGACCTGAATCGGCGCCGGTCAAGCGCCGGGCGCACGGCGCGCTCTGACGGAGGGTGGGCAACACGGTGCCCGCCCTCCCGAGGAGTTCCGGTGTGGCCGAGGGTCACGTAAACCGGGTGAGAACGCTCGAGCGGGCCATGGTGCCCGGGTCTCGTTCGCACTCTTCTGTAACCGAGTTCCCGGTCGATGAAAGGCGCATGAGAGGGTCGGACGCAGTTTGCGGATCGCCACCGAGGAGGAGCCTTCATGCGACCACTTCCCGCCATGACCGGACGGGATGAGTTCGAGGCCCTCGTCGTCAGGACCGACTACGACGACGAATCGGCGTGGCAGGACGTGGCAGCGGCACTGGTGAAACCCTGGGGAGACGAGCAGTACGACGCTCAGGTCCACGTCATCAACGATCCGGCCTGGGCAGGAGCGGCCGTTGGCGAGGTGCTGGAGGCGGTCCGCGCTGCGGAGGACCTGTCCGTCGTATTCCTCGCCGACCGGACGACCATGCAGGCCGAAAGCCACTCGCTCCTGGCGGTCACGACGTTGAGGCGAGAGGACTGCGAGGACGATGAGGACTACGAGCAGCTGATCGAGTTCGGCCGGGAATTCCGCACCACCCCAGCGGGGGTCCACGAGGTCCACGCGAACCTGAGTATCGCCAACCTGGGATTCGAGGAGTACGCGGCATGGGCCCACGATGATTCCGAGGGGGTCTTCCGCGGATCTGACTGAAGCCGTGGACGGACCCGACCCGCACGAGCGTGGCGGGCCCGGTCCGTGCTCGGGGCGTGGGAATGTCCGTGCCAGGTGCCCCTGAACTGCGGCTTCGTACCCTGGCAGCAGGGCCAGAGCTCCCGGTCGGGTACGCCCGAAGGTGAGGCCGACGCTACTGACGGCAGTGCGCCCCGCGCCCCTGATGCGGACGGCCGCCCCCACTCGGGAAGCGGCCGTACCTCATTGGTACAACCCTGTCTGCGCATCTTCAGGGTCGGTCCTGCCTGCGTACCGACCATACGAGCCGAGTCCGGTGCGTGCACGGCGTGTCAGCTTGCATTCGGCTCGACGGGTGACGGCGCGCCAGGTCTGACTGCTGTAGACGGTGCGAAGGTCAGGACGGTGACAGGCCCCGTGGACGGACGAAGCGGGACCCATATGCGTCTGAGCCGGCATCCACGGGAAAGGCCGGGCAATCGGCCTCCACCGACCGGCTAGGCGTTGATTCCCACGTTGCCGGGGACGAAAGCCGACACTGCCAGGAGGCCGCGCGAGCAGGGTGAAACGTCGATGGGGAGGTACGCCGTGCGGGCGGCGATCGGAGCGCCCACGACGTATGCGGAGCCGGCGCGGCAGACGTCGCTCACCCCTTCCGGCACGCGTTGCCACGCGACGTTGAACGAGGCTTCACCCGAAGGCTGCACGACAAGGCGGCGAGCGGGTTCGGTGTAGAAGGCGTCGCCGCCATCGTGCGTGATCCTGATCGCGACGCGACTGCCATTCCTGCCTGCCACGGCAACGGGAGGATAGCCCCACAGCGCGCATGGCCGGGTCGAGGTGTTGATGAGGACGATGAGATCCCGCTGATGTCCCGCGTCGACCTGGCTGTTGCCCAGATGGGCCTCGAGTTCGGTGCACGGCCCTGGTCCCGCGGAAAGGCGATCATTCGCCCGGGCGGGAAAGTCGGATGTCATGGTGTCGACGGTGACGGTGGACGCCGAGCGAGAGGGGGCCGCAGCCCCCGTGCTGCGCGTGGCGTACGAGCAGCCCGGGAGGGCCGTCGCAGCACAGACGGCACCCGTCGCCAGCAGCACGCCGACGCGGCGGCCGGCAGGCCTGGTGAGGACCACGGGAAGCTCCCTTCCGGCAGGACGCCGGTCACTTGAGTTCGGGCGGCACCGACGGTGGCGGACCAACAGGTGATGTCCTGGGTCTTCCCGGCTAACGAACCGTGGTCGAAGAGATGACGGCGCCGGCCGCCCGTGATGCGCCGCAGGGGTGACTTCTCACCGTCCGGACCGGGATTTGTCGGGTACGGTGCAGCGACGGCGTCGGCCGACCGCATGCTCACCGAATATTTCGCCCCCTGCCTTGCGGGCGGTGAACGCGGCGGGCACACGTGTTGTCTCGAACGACCGGCCTTCGCCCGGCGCGTCGCCGAGGGATGTCCGATCCCGCGGTCCTTCCGGATTCACGAGAACGTGCCCCTCGGCACTTCCGGTGCCGAGCGGATCGGAAATGACGCTGACCTGCCGGGGAGTGAGCCTTCCAAACGCATCAACAACCGTCACGCAACTCGCCCAGGTCACCTATCCCGATTGCGTGTAGGGTCACGTTGGTTGTTCGGGAAAGGAACAAGAAAAATGGCGCAGCGCGTGCAGACTCTGCTGGTCGATGACATCGACGGCGGTACCGCTCACGAGACGGTGAACTTCGGCCTCGACGGGCGTGAGTACGAGATCGACCTCAGCGACGACAATGCGGCTGCGTTGCGCGATGCGCTCGCTCCGTTCCAGAAGGCTGCCCGCAAGCAGTCGCGCAGCCGTGGCAGGGGAGTGCCGCAGCAGCGGACGCAGGTCGGTGCCGACAATGCTGCGGTGCGCGCCTGGGCGAAGTCGAACGGCGTGGAGATCAGCGACCGCGGCCGTATCTCGGAAAGCGTCCGCCGTCAGTTCGAGGCCGCGGCCAACGGCTGAGACCCGCACCGGCACGACGGCCCGGCCGGCAGGGACACGCCTGCCGGCCGGACTGCGTTGCCCGCCTCACCGCAGGAGACACCACGGGCCCCCTGCCGCCGGGCCGCCAGCGTCAAGCGCGGTGGTACTGGACGGGGGTCGTGACCTGCCCGCCCAGTGCCGTGGCCGCGTGGCGCGCCCAGTACGGGTCGCGCAGCAGCTCGCGGCCGAGGAGGACGGCGTCCGCACCACCGGAGCCGACGATGGCCTGCGCCTGACCGGGCTCGGTGATCATGCCGACGGCGGCCACGGGCATGCCGGCCCCCTCGCGTACGCGCTGCGCGTAGGGCACCTGGTAGTCGGGGCCGACCGGGATGTTCACATCGGGCACATTGCCTCCGGTGGAGACGTCGAGGAGGTCGACGCCGCGGGAGCGGAGCTCCTTGGCGAGGCGGACGGTCTCCTCCGCGGTCCAACCGTCGCGCGCATCGTCGTTCTCCTGCAGCCAGTCGGTGGCGGAGACCCGGAAGAAGACCGGCAGGCCGGCAGGCCAGACCTCGCGTACGGCGTCGACGACCTCCAGGGCGAAGCGGGTGCGGCCGGCGAAGTCGCCGCCGTAGGCGTCGGTGCGGCGGTTGCTGTGCGGGGACAGGAACTGGTGGATCAGGTACCCGTGGGCCCCGTGGACTTCGGCGACCTGGAACCCGGCGTCCAGGGCCCGCCGGGCGGCGTCGGCGAACGCCTCGACGACGGCGGCGATTTCATCGGCCGAGAGCTCTTCGGGAGTCGTCGCGCCCTCCTTGAAGGCGGTCGCGCTCGGTGCGACGGGTGTCCAGCCGTGCTGGGCGTCGGGGGTGATGGGGGCGCCACGGTCGATCCAGGTGCGTTCGGTGGAGGCCTTGCGGCCGGCGTGGGCGAGCTGGATGCCGGGCACGGTGCCCTGGGACTTCAGGAAGGCGGTGATCCGGCGGAAGGCCTCGGCCTGGGTGTCGTTCCAGATGCCGAGGTCGTACGGGCTGATCCGGCCCTCGGGGCTGACCGCGGTGGCCTCGGTGATGATGAGTCCGGTGCCGCCGGTGGCCCGGGCCGCCAGGTGTGTGAAGTGCCAGTCGTTCGGCACGCCCGCCTGGTCGCCGTCCGGCGCGGCGCTGTACTGGCACATCGCGGCCATCCAGATCCGGTTCGGAATGGTCAGCGACCGGAGGGTGAAAGGCTCGAAGAGCGTGCTCACGAAGGTGTCTCCTCAATACGTGAGAACAGTGGGAAATGAGGTGCGGGAGGGGGAATCCACCGATGCCCTCCCCATGACGAAGGTGTGTGTGGGCGCCGCCATGGCGGCGCCCACACACGTTCGCCGTGGTGCTGCCGCGTCTTTCAGGCGAAAGACGTGAGGATCAGCGCGGAAAGCGCCGCGCGTGGCACGATGCGGCCGGCGTCGACGTATTCGGACACGGCGTGGGCGCCGTCGCCGACCGCGCCCAGTCCGTCCAGGACGGGGCTGCCCGCGGCTGCGGCGAGGTTGCCGTCGCTCGCGCCCCCGACACCCGCCTCGTCGAGCCGCTCGCCGAGCAGCCCGGCGCAGCGCCGTGCCAGTCCGGCCAGGGCGGCCACGTCGGTGGTGCGGGTGAAGACCGGCCGGTTCCAGTCGCCGGTGACGGTGACGGTGGTGCGGGGATCGTGGGGCCGCAGGCCGTCCAGGGCTGCGGTGATGCGCTGCGCCTCGGCTTGTGTGGAGACGCGGACGTCGATGTCGGCGACCGCGTGGCCGGCGGTGACGTTGGGCCGGGTGCCGCCGGTGACGACGCCGACGTTGAGGCTCGTGCCGGCGTCGTGGTTCCGCAGACCGGCGAGATCCAGGATCTGGCGGGCCAGTTCGTCCACCGCGCTGGCTCCGCGCTCCGGGTCCAGACCGGCGTGTGCTTCCTCCCCGGTGACGGTGACACGGAACAGGCCGACGCCTTTGCGTGCCGTCTTCAGGGCTCCGCCGGGGGCGGACGCCTCGAAGACCAGGGTGGCGCGGCTGTGCCGGGCCTCGTCGACGATGACGTCCCGCGATGCCCGGCTCCCCGTCTCCTCGTCACCGTTGAGGAGCAGGGTGACGGCCGGCCGGGGCAGGCCGAGCGCGTCCAGGGCCTTCAGCGCCCAGACGGCCTGGACGAGGCCGGCCTTCATGTCGAAGACGCCGGGCCCGGTGATGCGGTCACCGTCGACGTGGAAGGGGCGTGCCGCCAGGGTGCCCGCGGGCCAGACGGTGTCGTAGTGCGCGAGGAGCAGTACGGGGGCGCCCCCGGTGCCGGCGTGGCGGCGGATCAGGATGTCGCCCGCGTCAGGGCGGCGCAGGACTTCCTGCTCGCAGTCGGTCCCCAGGCGCTCGTCGAGCCACCGCCGCAGCCAGTCGAGGCACGTGCCCAGGAGCTCCCGGTCGTCGCTGGGGCTCTCCAGCCCAGTGTAGGCGGCCAGGTCCGCCACGATCTCCTCGTGCCGGCCGGCGAGCCACGACCGGATGCGCTCGGCGTCCCCGGGGCCGGCCGCGGGCAGGTGCGGCACGTCCCGCCCGGGGGGCCGGGTCGCGTCGTCACCCCTGGCGGCCAGGGGCCGCAGGGCTTCGAGCCGCTCCTCGGACATGGTGGCGGGGTCCTTCTCGAGCTCCTTCAGGCCGTCGACCACCGCGCGCAGCACCGGTGTGGGGATGCCGTGCCGGTCGGCCCGGGCGAACACCTCGGCGTAGTGCGTGGTCACCTCGACGGGATGGCCACGGACGGCCAGGTCGCGCCAGATGCCGCTGCGGTTCTTGGGCTGGGTGCGCAGCCACCGCGTCAGCCGGTCTGCCGCGGCGCGTCCCCGCTGCGGGGACGCGCCGGCGCGGAAGGCGTCGGGCTCGAAGGCGTCGAAGGGTTCCAGGGTGACGCCGAGGGTGTCGGCGACCGCGAAGACCTCGGCGGCGACCGCGGCCATGACCGTGGTGTGCCGGTCGATCAGGTCCGCCATCGGCGCGTCCGCCAGCGCCGTGGCGGCCAGCATGGCGCCGAAGCCCGCTTTGGCCCAGAGATAGCCGTCCACGTTGCTGCTGGCCACCGCGTCGGCGCCCACCGAGAGGTGGGCCACCAGTCGGCGGACCCGCGCGGAGACCGGCCTGCCACGCATCTCGCCCAGGACGAGGGCGCCGGTGCCGCCGTCGCGCACCACGCCGGGTTCGGTCACGTCGGCGAAGACGTTGATGAAGGCGGCGATCGTCCGGTCCGGTCCCACCCGCTCGGCGATGCGATCCTCGTTGAACCCGTTCTGCAGGGAGGCGACCCATCCGTCCGGGCGGAGGCGCGGGGCGATCCAGTCGAGTGCCGTGTCGGTCGCCTGTGCCTTCACGGCCAGCAGCACGTGGTGCAGCGGGCCCTCGTACTCCTCCGGCAGCAGCGCCTCGACGTGCGCGACCTCGGGTTCCCGGCCGTCACGGGCCAGCGCGAGCCCGTGCGCGCGGATGGCCTCGACGTGAGCACGATCGGTGTCGACGAGCCGGACGCGCTGTCCCGCCCGTACCAGGCGGTGGGCGAGGACGCCGCCGATGGCGCCGCCCCCGACCACGGTGTAGGTGCCCTCGGTCATGCGGTGTGTCCCTCCTGGATGCGGGGCAGGTGCAGGGTTCCCGCGCTGGAGCCGCCGTCCACCCGCAGGACCTCTCCCGTGATCCAGGAGGCCTCCGGTGTGCTGAGCCAGTAGACGGCCTCGGCGATGTCGGACGGCGTTCCCGCACGTCCGAGCGGGTTGACCGAGATGGCGGCGGCGTACTCCGCGGAGACGGGATTGATGCTGCTGCCGACCGGGACGAATCCCGGGCTGACGGCGTTGACGCGGATGCCCTCGGCACCGAGTTCCAGGGCGGCGGCGCGTGTGGCCATCTCCAGCGCGGCCTTCGACGTCGCGTAGGGGCCGCCGCCGAGGCGGGAACGCAGCGCCGATCCGGACGAGATGTTGACGACGCAGCCCCCGGCCCCGTCCTGCCGTGCCTGCCTCGCGTACGCGGCGGTGGCCAGCACCGGCGCGCGCAGGTTCAGGTCGAACAAGCGGTCCCAGGTCCGCGCGGTGACGTCGGCCATGTCCAGGGAGGGGTAGACACCGGCGGCGTTGACCAGGACGGCGATCGGGCCTCCGGCCGCCCGGGCCCCTTCGACCAGAGCGCCGGCGGTGTCGGGCTCCGTGAGGTCCCCGGGAACGGGATGGGCCCCCAGCGCTGCGGCGGTGTCCTCCAGCGCGTCGCCCGGGAGGTCGGCGAGCGTCAGGCGGAAGCCTCCTTGCGCGAACCGCCGGGCGACCGCCCGCCCGATCCCGCCGGCGGCGCCGGTGATGACGGCGTGGGGCATCAGGCGAACTCCTTGTCCTTGGTCTCGGGCATGGTGAGGTAGACGACGAGGGAGACGAGCGAGGCGGCGGAGACGTAGAGCCACAACCAGCCGCCGTAGTCGTGGTCGTGCATCCAGGTGGTCACGTAGGGCGCGGTGCCGCCGAAGAGGGCCACCGCCAAGGCGTACGGGAGGGCGATGCCGGTGGCGCGGATCTCGGGAGGGAACTGCTCGGCCATGATGACCGCGCAGTTGGCGGAGTAGCCCAGGATCAGCAGCATGCCCGTCAGCTGCACCAGGAACAGGCGGGTGAAGCTGGCGTCGAGGAAGTGGAGCAGGGGCCAGCTCAGCACGATGAACCCGGCGGCGAATCCGGCGAGCGTGGGCTTGCGGCCGATGCGGTCGGACAGCCGGCCGACCAGGGGCAGCAAGGTGATGAAGACGGCCAGGCACAGGCTCTGCGAGAGCAGTGCCTTGCTCAGGGGTATGCCGGTGGTCAGGTTGGCGTACGTGGGCAGGTAGTTGACCCAGATGTAGTAGGTCAGGGTGCCGGCGATGGTGATGCCGGCGACGCGCAGGGCCGCGCGGGGATGCTCGGTGACCATGATGCGCAGGGGGTTCGAACGGGTGAGGCCCGCGCTCCGTGCCCGGTGGAAGGAGTCGGTGTCCTCCACCGAGATCCTCAGCCACAGGCCGGCCAGTCCCAGCAGGCCGCCGGCGGCGAAGGCCACCCGCCAGCCCCAGGAGTGCAGGGCCGCGTCGTCCAGCGTGGATGTCGTCAGGGTGCCGAGCAGCGAGGCGATCAGTGCGCCGCCGCCGACGGACACCTGCTGCCAGGAGCCGGCGAACGCGCGGCCGCCCCGGACCCCGGATTCGACCAGGAACGCCGAGGAGGACCCGAACTCGCCTCCGGCGGAGAACCCCTGGACCAGCCGGGCCAGCAGGAGCACGAGGGGGGCGGCGACGCCGATGCTGCCGTACGACGGGGTCAGCGCGATGACGAACGACGCGCCCGCCATCAGACCCACGGTCAGCGTCAGGCCCTTCTTGCGGCCGTTGCGGTCCGCGTAGACGCCGAGTGCCGCGGCACCGACCGGGCGCATGACGAAGCCGACGGCGAAGATCGCCAGCGTGGACAGCAAGGCGACGTCGTCGGCGCCGGAGGGGAAGAACTCGGTGGAGATGATCTTCGCGAAGATCGCGTAGAGGGCCCAGTCGACCCACTCGATGGTGTTGCCGACGGCGCCCGCGGCGATGGCCTTCACCTGACGCGCGTTCAGGCGCGCGGCGGGCTCGGCGCCCGTTGGGGCGGTCCGGTCCTGCTGTGCGGTCATGCTCTGCTCTCCGTTCCGCGAGACGGGATGTCGTGGCGCACCGCTTCCGCCAGCTGTGCGTGGGTGGCGTACCAGACGCCGGGGTGGGCTGCGATGTGGTCGAGCAGTTCACGCAGGACGACCAGGCGCGAACGGTGGCCGATCACGTGGGGGTGCAGGGTGAGCTGGAAGACCCCGCCGTCCCGGTAGGCGGCGTCGAACTCGTCCGTCCAGATCTCCAGGACGTCGCGGGGGCGGGTGTACGGCCGGACGGAGCCGTAGCGGTCCATCGTGAAATAGGGGGCGTCGTCGCGGATCCAGTCGACGGGGATCTCCACCAGCCCCGTGGGCTGCCCGGCTGCGAGGATCTCGTACGGCTCGTCGTCGGCCATCAACGAGGAGTCGTAACTGAACCCCAAGCCGAGGAGGGTCTCCAGCGTGCTCGGCGAGAAGTCCCAGGAGGGGGTGCGGACACCGACCGGTCGCTGACCCGTCAGCCGGGTCAGCGTGTCCACGGACCTCTCGACCAGGGCGCGCTCGTCGGCCGCCGACAAGAGCGTGTTGCGTTCGTGGATCCAGCCGTGCACGGCCAGTTCATGGCCGGTCCGGGTGTAGGAACGGGCCTCCTCCGGGTGGAGCAGGGCGGACACGGCCGGCATGAAGAACGTCGCCGGCACGCCGTACTTCTCCAGCAGCGCCAGGATGCGGGGTGCGCCCACGCGAGCGCCGTACTCGCCCTGGGCGAGCCGGCCGGGGCTCGTCTCTCCGTCACGCAGCGGGATCGTCTCGTGGTCGGGATCGAAGGACACGGCGACGGCGACGCGAGCCCCGCCGGGCCACTGGGCGGGGGTGAGGCGCCGTCCGGCGCGCACCGCGTCGACGTGCCGGCGCCATTCGCTCTCGGGCCACCGCCAACTCTCCGCGGGCGGGGTGCTGTCCGTTTCGGGCATGGGAGGTCTCCACTTCGTCGGGAACGACAGGAGGAAGAGATCCGCGAGGAGCGCGACGCCGAAGCGGCGTGCCCTGGCGGGGAAGGCGGCGGTCGGACCGCCGGAGAGCCCGGACCCGAGCAGGTCAGGCCGGGATCGTCATCTTGGTCCAGGCGTGCTTGAGGGTGGCCAGATGCAGGGTGATCTCGGAGGCGACCAGGCCGGGCAGGGCGCCGACGACCTCGGCCGTGTAGCGGAACACGTCGGTGCGGTGGGGCAGGACGACGTGCCCGACCAGGTTGAACCTGCCGGTGGCGGCGGACAGGAACTTCGTCCCGGCATGGCGGGCGAGCTGCCGTCCGGCCGCGTCGAGCCGGTCCGGCTCGACCGACAACCAGACCATGAACTCGGCCTCGAAACCCAGCAGCGCCGGGTCGACCAAGGTGCGGAAGTACAGCACCCCCCGGTTGACCATCCGTTCCAGGGCCCGGGACACACTGGACTCGCTGCGCCCCAACTGCCGTGCGAGCGTGCTCATCTGCAGCCGCCCGTCCGAGGACAGGGACCCGGCGACCTCCCGTTCCAGATCGGACAGCGCTTGTGGCGCCTCGTCCCACCCGGTGCGTTCGAAGGGCGCCGCCAGCGCTACGGGACGCAGCGCGTCGCGGGCCTGCGGGGGCAGCAGGCCCGTGTCCCAGTGGGCCGGTGACGTGAAGCTGCGGATGGCGGCGACGCACTCCGTACCCGTGATCAGGTGGGCGCCCGGCAGATCGGTGTACAGCAGGCGCATCAACTGGTCGTTGTCCTGGGCGACGAAATCCACGATGAGGTCCGCCGCGCCGGTGACCACCGCCAGGAAACGCACCTCCGGGCACTCGGCCAGCAACCGCGCCAGTTCCAGGCCCTTCCCCGGACGCGCCTGGACACGGACGAGCATGGACGAACCGGACATGGTGCGGTCGAGTTCCAGGGTCGCCACGACGCGGACGAGCCCCCGCTCGCGCAGGCTCTGGTACCGGCGCTGCACGGTGGTCTCGCTGGCGCCCGCCCAATGGGCGATCGCACTCCACGGGGCACGGCCGTTGAGCTGGAGCGCCGCGATGATGCGGCGGTCCATATCATCGACGATTGCGGAGTGGGGGCGATCAGGCATGCCGGAACATTAAGCCTGGGCCAAATGACGGTCAACGGAGGAATCCTGCGCCATGGCGAAGGCACCTCTTCCCGCGCTCCGCCCGTCTGGCGCCCGCATATTGCATATCTGCAGGTCAACAGTCATACGGGGGTTCGCTGCGAGAGTGCAGGATACCTTCACGGAGCACTGCACTTTTCTTTCATGGCCGCATACCGCACGACAGGCCGGAGATATGGACGGTGGCACGCTGCTTCTATTTCGGCACGCCGCTTCCAGTTGTTCCGTCCCCGGGTCAATCGGTGAGCGTTGCGTCCGGACCACGCCGCGGCACGTCACCGCGGGAAGCCGTCAGACGGACCGTTGGGCACCGTAGGTGCCGTGGTCCATGCGGAATCTCATCGCGTCGGTACCGAAGGCTTTGATGTGTCCGATCAGTATCGACTTCAGGGGCTCGGGAAGCTTCCGGCCGTGGGCGTTCGTCCACTCAAGTGAGCCGAACAGTTCGGCGGCACCGTCGAGCTGAGCCGGGTCTGGCGGGTGCACGGTGAGTGCGGCGAGCAGGATGTGGGCGGGGCGTCCTCGGCCAGCAATTGGCGTAGCACCGCCAGGTCGTACCACATGGAGCCGCCGGAGGACTCCCTGGACCGAACCCCCGCCCAGGCCAGTAGGACGCGAATCCGTTCGATCGCGTCAGGGTAGTGACGGCGGGTACGCATGACGAGCCGCTTCTCCGCCTCCCGCAGTCGGCTTGACCAGGCCAGAAGGTCGTCACCCGGCGCCTCGGCCACGTCCGCGGCCGCATCGGACAGCCCTGCCGGCGCGGCGTGTATCCACCGCATCCGGCGCTGCTCGGCCTCGTTCTCCTGGACGGCCAGTTCGGCCTGGACCCTTTGTGATCCGGTCAGGCCTCGCTCCGCCAGCCATGCGGTGAGTGCCGGTCCGTCCTCCAGGTCGGCGTCGCAATCACCGAGCCCTCGGAGACCGGTCCGGTGGTGCAGGGACCAGCGCGCGATCAGTCTGCCGCTCGGGTCGTGAATCAGGATCGTCGGCCAGCCGATGCACCGGCACAGGTCGCCGGTCCCACCGTCGACGATGGACAGCACCCGAGCGAGGTCGGCGATCTCGCCACCGGTCACCACGAGTCGCGGCAGGTCGGCGGAGTCGGTCTGGTGGGGCGGTCCCTCGACGATCTCGACGCGAGCGGCGCGGGCCAGCACTGCCCGCAGCCGCGCTGTGGTGGGCGGACCGTCGCCCGTGCCCGGCGATCCCTGATGCGTCACGCCCGCGAGCATATCGGCGCTCGACGAACCGGGACCGCCGGTCTTTTCAGGGGCGACGGCCCGCGTCTTGGAGGACTTCAGGACGCGGGAAAGCATGCCCGCGCCCCAGGGGAGACGAGCCTGCGGAGAGCCGCGGCACCGGTGACCGGGGTGCATCGCCGCACCCTGCGCTTCCCTTCCAGGAGGGCGGGACGCATCCGCCGGGCGGGGGTGGCCCCGAAGGGCCTCGTGCACTCGCCCATGCCGGCGCCCACGTAGGGGACTTCGCTCCGTCAGCGCCCCGCCCCGCACGGTAAGGTGCGGCCCGAACACTCGTTCTGTGATCATGCCGGGAAGCGGTGCCATGTCCTGACGCTCTCCGCCGCCAGGTGGTCGTCGGCTGCCCGGACGGTCTCACCGGCGAGCGTCCTACGCATCCCACCGACGAAGGAAGAGTGCCTTTCCTGTGAAACCAACCCTGACCCGAGCAGGTCTCGGGGTCTCCCTCGTGGCCCTGCTCCTGACCGCGCTGGCGGGCTTCCAGGCAAGCGCTGCCGAATGGCAGGACTGCCCCGACGGCCGAGTGTGCGTCTACACCGACACCGACGGCCAGGGGCGGGAACTCCCTTCGGCACCGGACGCCGCGATCCAGGTCCACACCGCACAGTGGGACAACCAGATCAGCTCCGTGCACAACAACTCGCCGTACTGGGCCTGTCTTTACGAGGACACCTACTACGGCAGCGTTGTCCAGGCGATCCGTCCCGGCTTCCAGGGCAACCTGGCCGACACCAGCACCCAGCTCGATGACCGGGTCAGTTCGCAGAAGTCGGCGAAGTCCAAGAGCGGCTGCTTCACGGGCTTCGAGCGGTGCCCCGACGGAAACCTCTGCCTTTTCACGCAGCCCAGCGGCCGGGGCGCCATGACGACCTCCCAGGGCGACGTCGACCGGTACGACGCCTCGTGGGACAACCGCGTGGTGTCCGTCGCCAACTACACCAACCTGCACGTGTGCTTCTACCGCGATCCTGGCTACGGGGGCTCGTGGACCGACGCGGGCACGACGTACCGGACCTACGTGGTGCTCAAGACCGACGCCACCGTGATACCGCAGCCGTACGCGGGCAGCTTCTCCGCCCACAAGCTGGTCGAAGGGACGAGCGCATGCTGAACCGCGGACGACTGAACGCGAGCCGGGTGGCCGGCCTGGGTGCCGCCGCGCTCATCCTGGCCTCCTCGACGGTGGCCGCACCCGCCGGAGCCCAGACTTCGGGCGCCCAGGCGGAGACGATCCTCACCCTCGACCTGCTGAACTCGGGCACACACGACGACGACACGGGCGTACCCGGGGTCACCCGAACGACCTATGCCTACACTGGCACTTCGGGCCCTTACAAGGTCAACGTGGTGCTCGTCGACCCGGACAAGGCGCCGCTGACCCTCAAGGGGACGTACGGCAGCGGCATGGCTGCCGCCCAGACCACCACCTCGATGCTCCAGGGCGTGTCCACCAACCTGCTGCGCCGCCCCCGGGCCGGGGTCAACGGGGGCTTCTTCGACATCGACGCCACCGATCCGTCCGCTCCGCCCTACAGCGGCGACGTCGCCGGCGTCGTGATCCGCAACGGGCGGCTGCTCAGCGAGGCCGTCAGGGGCAAGGGCGACAAGCCGGTGGGCTCCGCGCTGGTACTGCAGCACGGCCGGGTGTACATCACCGAGCTGAACACCACGCTCACGGTGCAGCCGAAGGACGGCTCCGTCCCGCCGCGGCAACTCGACGGCATCAACCGCTTCCCCGGTCGCAACGCCCATTGCGAGGGGGCCGCGGAAGCCGACGCCGACGAGACCTACGAGAACGGCGTCTGCACCGATCCGAGCGAGATCGTGTCCTTCACCCCCGAATACGGCGCGAACACGCCCACCACCGCCGCCAAGGCCCTGGGGAACGACCCGGACCATCCGAACGAGCCCGGAACGATCAGCCTCGATGGCGGCATCGAAGTCGTGCTGGACGCGAACGACACGGTCCTCGCTCGTTACGAGCCTCGCGGCGGCCGCGCCGTCCCCGTCGGCGGCCGCATCCTCCAGGGCATCGGCGAGGGAGCCGTCTGGCTCCGCGCGAACGCTGCCGTCGGCTCCCAGCTGAAGGTGTCCGAGACGCTCGTCGACACACGCTTCGGCGACGACATCCCCCTCAGCCCCTCGCTGAACGCGACCGCCGGCGGTGACCTGCTGGTACGCAACACCGCGGTCGAGTACGTCCAGCCGGCGGGGACCACCGACTCCGCCGTGGCGCGCACGGCCATCGGCACCGACGGCTACGGTCGGATGATGCTCGTGACGGTCGACCGGGGCAGCGCCAGCAAGGGCGCGACCCGCCTGGAGATGGCCAACCTGCTCCGCGACCTCGGCGCGGTGGACGCCCTGAACATGGACGGTGGCGGCTCGACCACCCTGGTGTGGCAGAACGCGCTCGCCAACACCCCGTCGGACGGGAAGGAACGTGCCGTCGCCGACGCGGTCTTCGCCGGTCCGGGCGGATACCCCCTTCAGTGAGCCGGTGCCCGGCGGTGTCCGTTCCGCCGGACGAGGGCGCCGTCGCCTGAGATGCGCCGCCACCGGTCCCGAACAGGGGATGAAACCGGTGGCGGCACAGGGCGAACGGCGGTAGGGGTTGAGCGCGTGACGAGGGGACTGTGCTGATCGGCTATTCGTTGCCGTGGACGAGCGCCGACCCCAACGGTGTACGCCGGTAACGGATCTCGTGACGGTGTCGCGCCCCGACGACCAGCCCGCTGTCCCGCAGCACCCTCAGGTGCTCGGAGACCGTGGCGGGTGCCAGCTGGTGCCGTTGTGCCAGCCGTGTTGTCGACGCCGGCTCGTCGAGCGCCGTCAGCAGGGCGGCACGGGTTCCCCCGATGAGTCGTGCCAGGGCGGCGCTCGGGAGTTCACGCGTCGGCTGCCAGAGGTTGCCCAGGCCCCGGGCCCGGTAGGCGACCGCCGGCTGCCACGGCGGCTGCGTGATCACGATCGCCTCGTCCCACTTGAACACGCTGGGCATGAGCAGCACGCCTCGCCCGGCGAGCGCGACGTGCTCGTTGCCGCCGGGGTCGCGTACGAGGGTGTCGCCCGTCCAGTGCAACGTCCGGTCGAGATCGGCGAACAGGCCGTCCAGACCGCCTTCGGCAAGTCGCCGCGAGCGGTAGGCGATGTCGGCCTCCAGCGCTGCGCGCACCTGCGGCCACACCGGCTCGACGAGCGCCTGCCACGCCGCGCGCACCAACTGTGTCAGGAGCCCGAGCACGTCGGCCGGGTCGCCGAGCAGCAGCCGTCCGCGTCCGTCGGCCTGGGCGCCCGGGGTGTCGAGCAGTGACATCTCGATCTCGCGGCGCACGACGGAAGCGGGCGTGGCTGCCATCCGGGTGAGCTCGCCGTCGAAGTCCGGGGAGGAGGTGAGCGGGGGCAGGGAGAGGAAGTCCGGGGTGTAGCCGCGACGTGGCTGCAGCAGAGTGAGCGGCCGCAGGTCGACCGCCTGAAGACGGGGCAGCGCCTCCTGCAGCCACCGACGGTGATGCGGACCGGGCCCGGGGCCCTGCGGTCCGGTCGTGATCCGTACTGCGGCGAGGGTCTCGAAGACCGGGGAGTAGGCGAACCGGCAGCGGGCCAGGTCGGACGGCCCGAAGCCGAGGCTGATGGCCACGCACACCCCCGTGGGTTCCGTGTCCCGAGCGTCGTACGCCGGCGACGGTGATTCGGCCCGTACCGAATCACTGGTGGTGATCCTAACCGCCTGGCCAGGATTGATCACCTCGGCCGGCACCGGTCGAACCCACCGGAGAATCAAGGGAGTACGGCAATGCACGACGTCACCGACCAAGCCGGGCCGGGCGGCCGGTATGCCGAGGTCAACCGCCGCGCCGCCGCGCTGTTCGCCGTCATCGACGACCACGAGGAGGCCGCGTTCCTCGCGCAGATCGACGCGCTCGTGGCCGAACTGCCCGAAGGAGATGCCGACGGCCTGTTCCACAGGGCCTGCGCCCGCGACTCCTGGGGCCATTCCGGCCTGGCCGTCCCGCTCTACCGCGAGGCGCTCGAACGCGGCGGCCTGACCGGCGAGAACCGCCGCCGCGCCGTGATCCAGATGTCCAGCTCCCTGCGCAACACCGGCGATGCGGCCGCGGGCCTGGCGATGCTGGAGGCCGAGCGCGCCCACGGCTCGGACCACCTCGACGACGCTCTCGATGCCGTCACCGCGCTGTGCCTCGCCTCACTCGGCCGCGAGCGCGAAGGGCTGTCGCTCGTCCTGATCGCCCTGGCCAAGCATCTGCCGCGGTACAACCGCTCCATGGCCCACTACGGAAAGGCTCTGATCGAGGACTGAGTTGGCACAGCGCCGCCGACACCCGTACCGCGCACCTCGGCGCGGACCGGGATCGCCGCCCGTCGCGTCGGAGCGACAGCCGACCACGGAAGGGCACGCCGATGCCGAGACCTCACGCACTCCTGCTCACCGCGGTGTCAGCGCTCGCGCTGGCCGCGACCGCCTGCGGCTCCGATACCGAAGCGGCCCCGGAGCCCCGATGGGCCGAGCCGGCGCGGTACTCCTTCACGCTGCTCTCCGAAGGCGGCGAGCGCGGTGGCCTGGGCAAGTACCGGATCACCGTGGCGGACGGGAAGGTGGCCGAGGCGGTAGGTCTCGACGAGGCGGCCCGGCGGACCATCGCCCGCGAGCCGCAGAACGTGCGGACCCTGCGCGACCTCCTCACCGAGCTGCGACAGGCCCGGGCGGACGAGGCCGATGTCGCGGACGCGGTGTTCGCTCCCGACGGACACCCCACCGAGATCCACCTCGACTGGGAGACGAACTCCGTGGACGACGAGGCCGACTACCTGATCACCGAGTACCGCGTGCACCCTTGAGGATCGTTCGCGCTTGCGCACCCCCACACCACCCGGGTCGCAGAGCACGACCGTGTCCCTGCCCCCTGCTTCTCTACAGCGCCGCCGCCGGGAGAGGGACACCACGGTCCGCGGCGACGGCGCGGGCCGCTTGGGCGCAGGCCGAGAACCGCTTCCCGGCGCGGTCGACCACCCCGGTCACGGGGTCGGCCGTACACGGGTGGGCACGGTCGCCGTGCCAGGTGCACCGGGCAGCGGACAGGCTGCCCGGGTCGAGTTCGGACAGATCGATCCACACCGCACTTTTCTCCATGCCGCACAGACTGGCACGCCCGGCAGCCTCCGCGGGCGCAAAAGCGGTCTGCGCCGGTCTGCTCAGCCCTGACCAGGAGGGCCGCTCGGGCCGCGTGGACCGGCAGAGACCGGGCGGACGGTCTGCCGACCGCTCGGGGCGGTCGTCAGCGGATTCCGGCCTCGGCCCGCGCGTAGAACGCGGCGAGTTCCTGGGGGTTCTTGGTGTAGACGTCGATCTTGCGCACCGTGCCGTCCTCGACCTGGTGGATCTCCACCATGGTCAGCGGGAACTCCTCACCGGTGGTGCGGGCCGTGAGCGTTCCGGTGAGCGTGCCGACGACGCCCGCCGGGCCCTCGTACACCTCGGCCGCGGTGATGGCGACGGCGGCGTAGCCCATCATCGCGCCGAGGACCGACTGCACGAACACCTCGCGGCCCTGGTGCACACCGCCGTACGGGAGCTGGTTCGGCTCGTCGACGATCACTTCAGGGGCGAGCCTTTCCAGGAGACCCGGTACGTCGCCCCTGCTCAGCGCGGCGTACAGCCCCCGCACGACATCCGCGGGGCTCTCAATCACCGTCTCGGTCGCCTTGTTCATCGTCTGTGTCCTTCCGGTCCTGTCCACCCATGGGGGTGGTGCCCCGAGGGGTCGGGGCACAGACCATGCAACGCCGGACGGCCGGGGCGGGGGAGTCCCTGCCGTGAGGGGTACTGCCAGGGTCCCCCACGCTTCGCGCGGCCTGCCTACCCTGTCCGTATGGACAACCGGGACGCCGTCAGTGCCTTCCTCCGCTCCAGACGCGACAGGATCACCCCCGAGCAGGCCGGACTGCCGACGTACGGTCAGCGGAGGGTGCCCGGGCTGCGCAGGGGTGAGGTGGCCACGCTCGCCGGGGTCAGCGTCGAGTACTACACGCGCCTGGAGCGCGGCAACCTCAAAGGTGTCTCCGACAGCGTGCTGGACGCCCTCGCCCGGGCGTTGCGGCTCGACGCCACCGAGCGCATGTACCTGTACGACCTCGCCCGTGCCGCGGGACCGGCGCCCGCGGCGCGGGTACGGGCACGGGTACCGCAGCAGAGCCGGCCCGCGGTGCGGCCGAGCGTGGCGCGGATCGTCGAGGGGATGCCGCGGATGCCGGCGTTCGTGATGAACAACCGCCTCGACACGCTGACCGCCAACCCCTTGGGCCGGGCCCTGTACGCGGAGATGTACGCCGACCCGACCTGCGGAGCGAACGTCGCCCGGTTCGCCTTCTTCCATCCCGCGGCCGGTCGGTTCTACGCCGACTGGGAACGCATGGCCCGTTTCGCCGTCGGCGCCCTGCGTGTCGAGGCGGGGAGGCACCCTTACGACCGGGAACTGACGGACCTGGTCGGTGAACTGTCCACCCGCAGCGACGCCTTCCGCATGCTGTGGGGATCCCACGACGTGCATGTCTTCCGCGACACCACCAAGCGCCTCAACCACCCGCTCGTGGGCGACCTGGAACTCGACCAGGAGACCATGAGCCTGCCCGACGAAAGCGGTCTGAGCGTGGTCGTCTACAGCGCGCCCTCCGGGTCCGCCGCCGAGGACGCCCTGACGATCCTCGCCAACTGGTCCGCCACCGCAGCGGAGCGGGAGGCGGACCACACCGACGAGCGGCGCAAGGGTTGACGATCCGCGATGCGGCGCCGGCCCGCACCGATGCGTCGTGCGCGGTGCGGGCCGGCGCCGCCGGGGGCCGGGGTGCCGGGTCGGCTGTCAGAAGCCGCAGTACTGGTTGGACCCGTTGTAGGGCAGCAGTGAGTCCTTCACCCATCCGGTGCGGTCGTCGTGCTGGTTGTAGAGGTATGTCCAGGTGCCGTTCTGGCCGGACGTCCAGCAGTAGTAGATCAGGACGTCCTGGTTGTCGGCCCAGCCGACGACCCCGCACGCCGTGCTGGAGCCGCTGCGCATGTTGGCGCTGACGCCCGGCGGCATGCGCACGTCCGTGCCGTCCGTGCCCCAGGCGCCCTGACCGCAGGACGCGTTGGCCGTCGCCGGCCCCGCGGTGCTCACGACCAGGGCCGCCGGCACGGCGAGCACTCCGGCGGCCAGTGCCGCCCATTTCGCCTTGCGTGTCGATCGCATGCTTGATCCCCTCCCGTTGGCGCCGGCGTGGTTCCGGTGGAGGCGAACCCGCCGGCGGCGGCTGTCAGAAACCGGACGGCGGTGCGACGTTCGTGCTGATCTTGCCGTAGGTCGAGTTGGAGCCGTAGGCGATCCTGATGAAGATGTTGGTGGCCCGGCCGCTGAAGGTCGCCGACTTCGCGGTGTAGACGCCGTTGCACTCGCTCGCCTGCGAGCTCGCCCCGGTGGGCGACAGGATCACGTTCGACTTGGCGCAGACGCCGTCGGTGAGGGCGTCGTACAGCTCGAACTTCACCGTCTGCCAGTAGGAGCCGTCGAAGATGTTCTTGCCCCAGGTGACGGAGCAGTTCCGGAGCCTGGCGTGAGTCGTGCCACCGGAGTCGTTGACCCACAGGGACGCGCAGGCCACGGTCGACGTGCGGTCGCCCGTGTCGGCGGCGGCGGTGGTCGGCGCGACGGCGGCGCCCGCGAGCGTCGAGCCCAGGGCTAAGGCGAAAGCGCCTGCGGCGCTGGTCAGCGACCTGCGCGACGGACGTACGGACATGGTTCCCCCTCGTTGGTGTGGTGCGTACGGCGGACCGCCACCGGCGCGGCGGTCCGGGCGGTCGGACGCGGCCGCGGTGATCACGTCACCGCGATTCGATTCTTTGTGCGAATCGACGCCAGTCTGTTCTATGGATCATGTCCACAACAAGCACCCGTGTACGACACATTGACGTACCGTCTGAAACGATCACCGTGTGCGGGATGCCGGTCGGGACCGCGCACTCCGTCAGGGGCGGCTCGGTGCCGGCTCCGGCTCTCGCGGGTGCGCTGCCGCGCGGCGGGGGAGCAGCAGCGGGGTCGCCAGCAGGAGTACGCCGGCCAGGCCGATGGCGGTGCGCGCCCCGAGCAGACCTCCCAGCACGCCCCAGACGGCCGTCAGGAGCGCCGTCGAGGCCTTGGTCGTCACCGCCCAGGCGGACAGCGTGCGGGCGACCCGGTCGGTCGCGGTGCGCTCGAGGCGGTAGGTGGCGTGGACGGGGTTGAAGATCCCGCAGCAGAAGATGAGCCCCAGTTCGACGCCCATCACCAGCAGCAGCCCTCCGGTGCCCGGCCCCAGGAAGGCCAGGCCGACGGGCCAGAGCGCGCGCAGCGCCCCCGTGACGACCAGGACCTGGCGCTGTCCGAACCGGGTGACGAGCGGCCGGGCCAGCCGCGAACCGAGCAGCCCGCCGATCGAGGGCGCCGCGAAGGCGAGGCCGTACTCCCATGCTGTGAACCCGAGCTTGCCGAGCATCAGGACGGCGAGCAACGGCTGGACGGCCATCACCAGGCCGTTGAACAGGGCGGTGTTGAAGAACAACGGACGCAGTGCCCGGTCGGCGAGGATGTACCGCCAGCCGTCGAGCAGGTCCCGGCTCCGCATGCGCGTGGCCTCCCGGCGCTCGGGCCGCGGCTCGTGCCCGCCCGTCGCGCGGATGCCGAGGGCCGAGAGCAGGTAGCTGACCGCGTCGGCCACCACCGTCGCCACCGGGCCGAGCAGCCCGATCGCCGCGCCGCCCAGCGGTGGTCCGATGATCGTGGTCGTCCATGCCGTGGACTCGAAGCGGGCGTTGGCGACGAGCAGGTCCTCGGCCGGCAGCAGGGTCTTCACGTAGGCGCCGGAGGCGGCGCGGAAGGTGATGTCGGCCGCCGCGACGGCGACCGAGACCAGCAGGAGCTGGAGGAAGGTGAGGACGCCGAGCGCGAACGCGGCGGGGATGGTCAGCAGCGCCGCGAACCGCACCAGGTCCATCGAGATCAGCACGTGCCGCTTGCGGCGGAACTCCACCCACGGGCCGAGCGGCACCGCCACGGCCGCGCCCACCGCGGACCCCACGGAGGCGAGCGCGGCGACCTCGGCCGGTCCGGCGTGCAGCACCTGGATGGCGATCAGGGGGAACGCGCCGAAGGCGAGCCACGTGCCGAGCGCGCTGGTCCCGTACGCTGCCCACAGCCACCCGAACCGCCGTCCCAGCCGGTGCCCGCTCCCCATGCCCGACGCCCCTCGCCACTCACCCTGCACAACCGGTCCGCGATCGGACTCATCAAAGCGAGACCCGCGGCCTGGGATCAAACAACCGCAGAACCGGCGGCCACAACCAATGGTTGTGGCCGTAGGGTGTCGGGCATGGACATCGAGACCGTCCGGACCTTCGTCGCCGCCGCCGACGCGGGGCGGTTCCAGGAGGCCGCCGCCGAGCTGGCGGTCACCCAGCAGGCCGTCTCCAAGCGCATCGCCGCGCTGGAGCGCAGCCTCGGCGTGCGGCTGTTCACCCGCACGGCGCGCGGCGCCGAGCTCACCATCGACGGGCAGGCGTTCCTGCCCCACGCGCGCGAGCTGCTGCGCGTCGCCGAGCGCGCGGTCGCGTCGGTGCGCACCGGCCGCCGTCCGCTGCGCGTCGACATCATCGCCTCGCGTGGCGCGGCGTCGGGCCTGATGCGCGGCTTCCACCGTGCGCACCCCGAGATCGAGCTCGACGTGGTGATGCTGTTCGACATCGAGACGGCCGTCGCCGCCATCCGGTCCGGTGAGATCGACGCGTCGTTCCGCGCCGTCGCCGCGCCCGGCCGGCCCCTTCCCGAGGACGTCGAGTCCGTCCGGGTGCTCGACGAACCGCTCGAGCTCCTCGTCGGCCCCGCCCACGCGCTGGCGGGCGCCCGGTCGGTGACGGTCGCACAGCTCTCCGGGCACCGGATCTGGATGCCCGGCATCGTGCCGGGTACCGAGTGGGCCGCCTACTACGACGACCTCGTCGCCGAGTTCGGCCTCACCATCGAGGCGACCGGCCCCAACTTCGGTTCCGACGCGCTCCTCGACACCGTCGCCGACACCCCGGCCCTGGCCACCTTCATGGGCGGGAACACCAGCCTCGTCTGGCCCGCCGGCCACGGCCTGCGCCGCATCCCGGTGACCGACCCGACACCCGTCTACCCGCACTCGCTCCTGTGGCACCGCGACAACCCCCACCCGGCGCTGGCCACCCTCCGCGCCCACCTCGCCGCCGCCACGGCCGGCCACGACGCCGCCGGGACCTGGACGCCGGGCTGGGTGACCGCGCACTGAACGCCGCCGCGTCCACGATGATCCCGGCAGGACTGCGGCGGCGCGGGGCTCGCCCTACGTCGCCCTGCGCTCGCGGGCTTCCGGTTCCTCCGCCGCCCCGCGCGACGGGACACCGGGCCGCGTGAGCGGCGCGAGCCGCTGGACGGCGCTGTCCACGAGTTCGAGGTCCGCCTTGGTGTGGGCGATGGCGGCGTCGATGAGGAGGGCCACCAGAGGGTCGTCGGTGTGGCCGCGCCGCAGGCGGGTGAGACCGGCGAGTTCGGAGAGGTAGGTCTGGCGCTGGGTCTCCACCAGGGCGTGCACGGCGTCGGAGCCCAGTGAGGCGGCGCCGAACAGCTTGAGGAACAACTCGTCACGGAAGCCGCCCGTGCGGACCCACGCCGTGGTCGCCCAGGAGTGCAACTCGTCCTGGCCCTGCGCGGTGAGGGTGTAGCGCGTCTTGTCGGGGCGGTCGCTCTGCGCCACTTGGGACCGGGTGACGTGGCCGTCGCGCACCAGGCGGTCCAGGATCTGGTACAGGTGCCCGATGTTGAGGCCGCCCCACTGCGGGCCGATGGCGTCCTCGAAACGGCTCTTGAGCTCGTAGCCGTGGCTCGGTCCCTCGGACAGCAGCGCGAGCACTGCGTGGTGCAGCGGCATTTTGCATCCCCTCTGTATTGTGACAATGTACCCCTGCATTGCCGCAATGCATGAGGGGTGGTTGGAAGCATGAGCGTGACCCTGCGGGACGTGTCCCGCCGGCACCCGGGAGTCGTGGCGCTGGACGGCGTCGACCTGGAGATCGGGGACGGCGAATCCGTCGCACTCACCGGCCCGTCCGGCGCCGGCAAGTCGACCGTGCTGCACCTGGTCGGCGGCATGGACCTGCCCGACTCCGGCACGGTGGAGGTCGACGGCACCGCGCTGACACCGGGCGGGCTCGACGCCCATCGCCGCCGGATCGGCTTCGTCTTCCAGCGCTTCCACCTCCTGCCCGCGCTGACGGTGCTGGACAACGTCCTGGCGCCGGTGCTGCCCCGCCGGGTGGACTTCGACCGGCGGGCCCGCGCCATGGAACTCCTGGAGGCCGTGGGCCTGGCACAGCGGGCGGGGGCGCTGCCCTCGGAGCTGTCGGGCGGTCAGCAGCAGCGCGTGGCGGTCGCGCGGGCGCTGATCAACCGGCCCGGCCTGCTGCTCGCGGACGAGCCGACCGGCAACCTGGACAGCGCGACCGGCAGGGAGATCATCGACCTGCTGCTCTCGCTGACCGAGCAGTACGGGATGACGCTGCTCGTCGCGACGCACGACGTGGAGGTGGCCGCGAGCTGCGACCGGATCGTGCGCCTGCGCGACGGACGGATCGTGGCCGACGAACGCGTGACGCCGGCCACCGACGTCCTCGACCGGCTCGGGGGGCTCCGCCCGTGATCGCCATGATCTGGTCCCAGCTGCGGCGTCATCGGGCCCGTGCGCTGGCACTGGCCGCCGGCATCCTCGTGGCCGCGACCAGCTTCACCCTGCTCACCTCGACGGTGACCACCAGTCAGGCGCGGACCACCGAGACCGTCCGGAAGAACGCCCGCTCCGCGTACGACGTCCTGGTGCGTCCCCACGCGAGCCAGACCGCGGTCGAGCGCGGCGACGGACTGGTCGAGGCGAACTTCCTGTCCGGGATCTTCGGCGGCATCGGCCTCGGCGAGTACGACCGGATCAAGAAGATGCCGGGGATCGAGGTCGCCGCGCCGGTTGCCAACGTCGGCTACCTGATGGTGCCGGGGACGCTGAAGGTCGACGTGTCGTCCTTCCTGGACGGCACGGCGCCTTCCCAGATCCTGCGGATCAAGCCGACCCTGACGGCGGGTCTGGGCCGCTACCGGACCGCCGACCAGTACGTGTACCTGAGCCGCAACCCGATCGAGCCGTCGGAGACCTTCTCCGACTCCACGTTCCCGGGTCTGCTGGAGGAGCACGCGGACCACCGGACCTATCCGGTCTGCTGGTACTACAACCACAACAAGACCGACGTGCACATCGAGCACACCGACGACGGCGGATTCGGACCCCTCAAGCCCAGCCTCATGCGCGAGGACCGCCGCGAGGAGTCCCCGTTCGACCCCGACATGAACTCCTGGCTCACCTGCCGGTCGGGACGGGACAAGGCGATCGCCGAGATCCCGGTCTCCTACCCGGTGCTCCTGTCGGCAGTGGACCCCGCCGCCGAGGACCGGCTGGTGGGCCTCGCACACGCCATCACCTCCGGCCGCATGCTCACCGACCGGGACAAGCCCGTCTGGGGCCGCAAGGAGAACTGGTCGAACGAGCCCTACTGGACGATCCCGGCCGTGCTCAGCGACCAGACCCTCACCTCCGGCACGGTGAACGCCACCGTGGAGCGGCTGGACGCCGGCGACCCCGCCGCCCTGCGCGCGAAGCTCGGCAGCCCCGCCGCCCACGACTTCGTCGACGACCTGCGCGGAACACCGGTGGGACGCGTCAGCGCCGACCTGGAGCGGGGCTTTCCCGGGAAGTCCCTCTTCGCCCCCCTGGCCGACAGCTACTGGACGGTCGGCCCCGTCGACTACCGCCGCGCCGGGACGGGCCTGGCCCCACGCGCCCGCGCCGGCCAGTCCCCGGAGGTGTGGCGCACCAACGCGGACCGCCAGTTCGTGGAGTTCGTGCCCGAGGAGAACACCGGCACCCAGTTCCGCGAGATCGTCAGCCACCCCGGAACCGCCTGCTGGGGTACCCGGACCTGCGCGCACGAGGACTACGGCAGGACGCCGATCCCGTACCTGACCCCGGTCGGCCGCTACGACGCCACCGAACTGCCCGGCTTCTCCTCGCTGTCCGAGGTACCGCTGGAGACCTACCGCTCGCCCCAGGTCACCGGCGCTGACGAGGCCGGGCGGACGGCGCTGCACAACAGGCCGCTGCGTCCCGACCGCAATCTCGGCGGCTACCTCGCCGCACCGCCCACCATGCTCACCTCCCTGGACGCTCTCCCCGTCCTCACCAAGAGCCGCCGGCAGCCGACCGCGCAGGACAAGGCCCCCATCAGCGCCATCCGCATCCGGGTCGCCGGCGTCACCGGAGTCGACCCGGCCTCGCAGGCCCGGGTCAACGCGGTCGCGGGCCGCATCCGCACCGCGTACCCCGGTCTCCAGGTGGACATCACCATCGGCAGCTCACCGGCACCGCAGACCATCGCGCTGCCCGGCGTCGACGTCGTGGAGAACTGGACCGCCAAGGGCGTGGCCCTGCGCATCCTCAAGGCCGTCGACGCCAAGAGCGCCGTGCTGTTCGTGCTGGTCCTCGTCGTCTGCGCGCTCTTCCTCGCCCAGGCCGCCCTGGCCTCCGTGCGATCACGCCGCACCGAGATCGGCACCCTGCGCTGCCTGGGCTGGAGCCCGCCGGAGATCCTCCGGCTCATCCTCGGCGAACTCCTGGCCATCGGCCTGGGCGCGGGCGCCGCGGGCGCCGTCCTCGCCTACGTCCTGGGCCTGCTGCTGAAGCTGCCCGACGCGGGGACCAAGGCGGCTCTCGTGCTGCCCGTTTCGCTGCTGCTCGCGGTCACCGCCGGGCTGTTCCCGGCCTGGCGTGCCACCCGGCTGAGGCCCCTGGACGCGATCACGCCCCCGGTGACCGCCACCGGCCGCGCGGCGCCCGTACGTTCGGTCCCCGGACTCGCCGTACGCAACCTGCTGCGGGTACGCGGCCGTACCGCGCTCGGCGCGGCGGGACTGGCCCTGGCGGTGGCGGCCTTCACCGTCCTGCTCGCCCTCACCCTGGGCTTCCGCGGCGAGGCGGCCGGCTCGCTGCTGGGCAACGCCGTCGTCGCACAGGCCCGCACCGCCGACTACCTGAGCGTCGCCCTGTCGCTGCTCCTGGGAGCCGCCGGCGCGGTGGACGTCCTGGTGCTGTCCATGCGCGAACGCGCCGCCGACCTCGCCGTGCTGCGCGCCACCGGCTGGACGACCCGTGAACTCGCCCTGCTCAGCTACTACGAGGGTGCCCTGCTCGCCCTCCTGGGCGGCCTCACCGGTGCGGTCACCGGGCTCGGGACGGTCCTCGCGATCGGCTGGGGCACCTTGGACGGGCGCCTCCCGGCCGTCGGCGGCGCGGCGCTCCTCGCGACCCTGGCCGCCGTGGTTCTCGTCTGCGCCGCCCTGGCCCTCCCGGTCCGCGCCCAGTCACGCATCGCCCCCGCTCATCTGCTGGCGGTGGGATGACGGATGCCGGGAACGGCGGGGAGGCCATCCGTCGTGGGGCCGTCACCCGCGGCCCGGGGCCCGGGAGCCCCGGGCCCCGGGACGGCCGGGGGAGGTGTCGTCACGGCCGGTCGGCCGCCCCCTCCGGCCGAGGGCCGATGTAGCCCTCGTGGACGTCCTGGCCACGGGCGTACCCGGGCTGGAAGCGCACGCCGGCGTAGTGCGAGGCCTTCTCCGCCTCCTGCGCCCGCCTGCCCAGCTCGGAGGTGTCGCCGAAACCGAGGACGTCGCGGGCGAGCTGGGTGAGCGGCCCGTCGACCTGGTACTCGGTGCGCTGCATGGTGAGCATGTTGATCAGGTAGAGCGGCGTGCCGTTGAACTTCTCGAACATCTCGTGGCGGGTGCCCCATTCGGTGAGGAAGCGCTCGCTGATCTGCCGGAAGATCTTGATCCGGTCCCGGGCGCTGATCTCGGCACCACGCAGCGCCTCCTCCAGCTTGGGGCCGATGTAGGGGTCGTCCAGCTCGCGCTTGGTCGGCTGGATGACCACGCCGCGGCCGCAGAAGTCGATCAGCTTGTTGACCATGTCGTGCTGGTTCTCGAGGTAGTGGGCCCGGCCGAAGTCGATGTAGATGTTGTTCGGCTTGTACAGCCCGCCCGGGGTCTCAAAACCGGTCTCCTCGGCCGCGAGCATGAACGCGCGGCAGGTCTCGCGGAACCGGATCAGTTCGGCGAGCTGCGACTGCACCACGGGCTGGCGGCTGGTGCCCAGGGCCTGGGTGATGAGCAGCGCGAGGCCGACCATGAGTTCGGCGTGCGTGCACTGCCGGATCTGGGTCTCCAGGTGCACCCAGTCGAACTGCCGCTGCGGGTACCACTTGGCGTGGTCGGGGTTGCCGATGTGCTGGACCTGTGGCCAGGGGATCAGCACGTCGTCGAAGTAGACCATCCCGTCGAGCTCGTCGCCGATGGTCGCCAGCGGACGGTCGTAGGGGTCGGCGTCGGGCTGGGCCCGCGATTCCCGGGCCACCACGGTCACGCCCTCAGTGGCCAGCGGCACCATCGCGTAGATGGTCTGCTCGGGCGTCTGGCCGGGCCGCCACAGGTTGCCGATCAGGAGGTTGTTGACGAAGGGGAGCGAGGTGCCGATGGCCTTCCAGCCACGGACGACGATGCCCTCGTCGTTCTCCTCCATGATGCGCAGCATGGGGGTCTCGGCCAGCGCGTCGTCGCGGCCGCGGTCGAACTGCACGTCGACGAACATGGGCGAGATCGCGAGGTCCTTGGAGGTGACCTCTTCCCACTGGCGCTGGATGTTGCCCGAAAGGTCGCGGCGGGGGCCGGTGAAGCGGGAGTTCTCGGCCCACGGCTGCTGGTCGTCGACCTGGGTGAACATGACGACGTTCATACCGGCGGGCGGCCGGGTGAAGATGCCGCCCTTGAAGTGCCGGAACAGGAACTCGGCGTACTTGCGGCGGCGGACGGCGTCCTCCTTCGACCGCGGCAGGAACCAGTGCATCGACTGGCGCTTGCCGTTCCCGTCGACGAAGGTGGTGGTCTCCTGGTGCTCGGGGTCCAGGTGCAGGTCGTAGTACTCGGCGATCGCCTGGGCGTATCCGCGGGTCTTGGGGTGGGTGGTGACGTCCTCGACGAGTTCGCCCCCGACGTAGACCTTGCGGCCGTCGCGCAGCGACTCCAGGTATTCCTTGCCGGTCCTCATGGCGTGTCTCCCGTGGTGGTGTCGTTGGTGTGACGGTGGTGGGTGGCGGCCTCGTACAGGCGGGCCGGCGGACCGGTCGGCGTCATGCCACCGCCTCCGTCATCGCCGGAACCGCCTCCATGTCCACGCCGCGTTGGTAGCGTCCCTGCCCGAACAGCAGGGGGGAGCGGAGGTCGGGCGCGATGACGGCCCGCACGTTGCCGATGACGACGAGGTGGCTGCCCACGGGCCGTGCCTCGGCCGTCTCGCAGTCGAAGGTCACCAGCGAATCCCGCAGCACCGGCGAGTTCACCTCGGCCGGCAGTTCGCTGCCCGCGACGACGTGGTCGTCGACGAATTTCACGGTTCCCTGGCGTGAGCACAGCTGTGACACGGGGACTTGGTCCAGGCTGAGCAGGTTGACCGCGAAACGGCTCTCGCGGTGGATGTCCGCAGCGGTGACCGTGCGCTCGTTGACGCACACCAGCACCGTCGGCGGCTCCAGGCAGACCGAGGCGAACGCGCTGACCGTCATTCCCCAGGCGCGACCGTCATGACGGGTGGTCACCACGGCCAATCCGCCGACCACCCGGCGCATCGCCGAGCGGAAGGCATCCGCATCCGCCGTCCTTTCCGGCGGCCGCGGCGCGGCGTCGAGCCGCACGGTGTCTTTCCCGTACGGGCCGCCGCCGGTATTTCCTGATTCCATCATCCGATCTCTCCAAACCGGCGACGGCGCGGGTGCCACCGCCCAGGAGGGGAAACCTGACGCAGTTTCGGCCGTCCGGGCCGCACCGCTGGACCGGGACGCTATGATCTGCGCAACACACCCGTCAAATGCATATGTTGAATTCACGGTATTTGCGCCGCGAATATATGGACTGGTCAGGGATGATGAACCTGCGGAACGTCGATCTGAATCTGCTCGTGGCGCTGGACGCCCTGCTGGCCGAGCGCAACGTCAGCCGCGCGGGGCGGCGTCTGGGCCTCAGTCAGCCCGCGACCAGCTCGTCGCTCGCCCGCCTCAGGAAGCTGTTCGGTGACCCGCTCCTGGTGCGGCAGGGCAGGGAACTCGCCCTCACGGCAGAAGCCGAGCGGCTGGTGCGACCCGTACGGGAGATCCTCGACCTCGTCGAGCGGACCATAGCGCAGCGTTCCGAATTCGACCCGGCCACGGACGTACGGAGCTTCTCCATCAGCGCGTCCGACTACGCGACGCTGGTATTGCTGAGCCCCTTTGTTCAAGCAGTGGCCGCCGAGGCCCCCGGCGTGACGATCCACGTCCTTCCCCGATCGAGAGATCCGCGGCAATTGCTCGACTCCGATGTTGCCGAGCTCATCATCGAACCGAAAGAGTTGATGGGCGACACCGGATTCCCGTCGTATCCGTTGTTCGGCGACCAATGGCTGTGCGCCGTCGACGCCGCGAACCCCGCGGGCGCGACGCAGCGAATAACGATCGACGAATATCTCCGTCTTCCGCACCTCGTGTACAGCATCGGGCCGGACAGGCGACTCAACCTGGCCGACCAGCACCTCGCCCGGCTCGGCACCCCACGCCGGATCGAGTTCACGGTGGAGAGTTTCCTCCTCGTCCCCTTCTTGATCCGGGGTACGTCCCTGGCCAGCCTGGTCCTTGAGCGGGCGGCACGCCAACTCGCCGCCGCGACGACCGACATCCGCTTCCTGCCCCCGCCCGTCGCCCTGCCCGACATCCACGAGAGGATGTACTGGCACCCCCGTCACACCAGCGACCCGGCGCACCTCTGGCTGCGCGAGCGCCTGCTCGCCTCCGCGAGTGTCCTCGGCGGCATGGACGGACCTCACACGCGCCAGGACTGACCCACCCACCCGCTCGGTGGTGCGGGCGGGCCGTCCGCGGATCCCGCTCGTTTCGTCCGGACCGTCGGCACTGTCATTGAAAGCATTCATCGCCCTCGGGGCGTGTGCGTCGCCGAGCTCTGCCACGTCACCGCCGCCGACGCCCCCCGGACGCTCCGGGCCCCTGCCGACCGCGCCCCCGCCCTGCCGGCGGCTGGATCTCCGCGTCGCGCCTGGTCGGAAACGACCGGAATCGAATGCATAAGTCCGGGTAGGGGGATATGTGGAATGACCAAAATGGCGGGAGATGGTCCGTATGTCGCGCACACAACCCGGCATCGAGCAGCACCCCGATCTGCTGGAACTTCGCGCCGATTACGAGCGTGCGACCGCGACCCATCGCGGTCAGGCCATCAGGGCCATGGGTCTGCTCACCGGCGTCTATCTGGCCGCGTCACCGTGGATCGCGGGTTTCAACGCGCTGTTGGGCTTCAATGCGCTGTCGACGATCGCCGTCAACAACCTCATCGCCGGTATCGCGTACGCCCTGCTCATGGGCGGGGCGGGGCGAGGCTTCGAGCGCACCCACTCCAAGGCCTGGGCTGCGGCGATCATCGCCCTGTGGACGATCATCTCGCCCTGGTGCATCGCGGGAGATGTCAGTACGTGGCGCACCATCACGAACAACGTGATCGTCGGAGCGATCGGCCTGGTGCTCGCGCTCGCTGCGGCAACAACGCGTCCCGGTGGCGCTCGCGCCCAGGAGCACGGCATGTCACACACCCCTGGAGGGCTGGGGCGCCGGTGACGCAGAACGGTCGGCGCGGGCCCGGCTGAGGCCCGCGCCCCGCGTCATCTGCGCGGAGCTGCTCCATCAGGATGCTGTCGTGGAGGAGCGGAGCGCCGGGTGACGGTGATGCCGCCCCCGGACACCGGCGGCTCCGTCGTGCGCGTGGACCTCGGCACTGCGTCTGCCCCTGTGCGCCACGCAATTCCCGCCCGTCACGTCGAAGCCGCGTCGTACTCGTCGAGGGCGGCGAGGACTTCCGCGGGCAGACTGTTCCTCGTGCGTCTGAGGGCGGCGACGATTCGTGCCGCCCGGGCGTCCTCGTCGGCGTCCTCGCGGGCGATGTCGCGCATGCTGTGCAGGTCGTGGACGCCCAGGGCGCCCGTCGGGTGGTCGATCCCCGCCTCGCGCAGCACCTCGTCAACTGCTTCGAGCTCGGCGCGCAGCTGCTCGATCTCGGCCCGCCGGGCGTCGGGGGTGCGCAGTGCGTCCACGATGGCGACGCACGCGGCGAGGTGCTCGTCGGCGATGCCGAGGCAGTCGGCGGCCTCTTCGGCTGTCATGTGCGGCATGCGGGAATCCTCTCGCGCCGGCGCCCGGCCCGGCGGGTAGCCGCGGGGCGTCCGGCGAGCCGCTCAGTCGAGCGCGGCCATGAGGTGCTGATCGTTTACGCCGTCCGTGACGAACAGCGGCGCCCCACTCCACACGTCCAGGGCAGGGGGTGGCTGCGACGGCGTGCGCTGCTCGCCCGTCCCGGCGTTTCCCCTCATTCCGGCTGAAGCTTTGATTTCCGGCATTTCGTACGGGTAGGTCACCTAAGGGGGAACTTGGTCGCCGACCGAGCGGGGCGCGTCGGCCGGCCGTTCACCTACTGCACGCGGCAGGAGGGGCATGGACCCGTGGCTGATCTGGCTCATCGCCGCGGCAGGGCTGGCCGTGGCGGAGCTCTTCACGCTCACTGCCGCGCTGGGGCTGCTGGGTGGGGCTGCCTTGATCACGGCGGGATCCGCGGCAGCCGGGCTTCCGCTGCCCTTGCAGTTCGTGGTGTTCACCGTCGTTGCTGCGAGCACCGTTCTGTTCATCCGTCCCGTCGTGCTGCGCCACGTGCGCCGGCCCCCGGCGGAGCGATTCGGTGTCGAGGCGCTGGTCGGCAGGAGCGCCTACGTCGTCTCAGAGGTGACGGGCATGGGCGGCAGGGTCCGCATCGGAGGCGAGGAATGGACGGCCCGAGCCTATGACGAGACGCTGGTGATACCTCCGGGAACGACCGTCGACGTCATCGAGATCAGCGGCGCCACCGCACTCGTCTACCCCCAGGAGTGAACCATGGAATCGGGGCTCCTCGTCGCCGGAGTGATCGTCGCGCTCTTCGTCGTCTTCACCGTGCTGCGGGCGGTACGCATCGTGCCCCAGGCACGCGCCCGCAACGTCGAACGGCTCGGCCGTTACCACCGCACCCTGAAACCCGGCCTCAACGTCGTCATCCCCTACATCGACCGTGTCTATCCGGTGATCGACCTGCGAGAACAGGTGGTCTCCTTCCGACCGCAACCGGTGATCACCGAGGACAACCTGGTCGTGGAGATCGACACCGTCCTGTACTTCCAGGTCACCGACCCGCGGGCGGCCGCCTATGAGATCGCCAACTACCTCCAGGCGGTCGAGCAGCTCACCGTCACCACCTTGCGCAACGTCGTCGGGTCCATGGACCTGGAGAAGGTCCTCACCTCGCGCGACACCATCAACAGCCAGCTCCGCGGTGTGCTGGACGAGGCCACCGGCAAATGGGGGCTGAGGGTCAACCGGGTGGAGATCAAGGCCATCGACCCGCCGCAGTCCATCAAGGACGCGATGGAGAAGCAGATGCGGGCCGAGCGGGACAAGCGGGCCGTGATCCTCGGGGCCGAAGGACAACGTCAGTCGCAGATACTGACTGCCGAAGGCGACAAGCAGGCTGCCGTCCTGCGCGCGGAGGGCAACCGCACGGCTGAGATCCTCAAGGCCGAGGGCCAGTCACGGGCCATCGACGAGGTGTTCCAGGCCGTGCACCGCAACGACCCCGACCCCAAGCTGCTCGCGTACCAGTACATGCAGATGCTGCCCCAGCTCGCGCAAGGCGCGGGCAGCACGTTCTGGGTCATCCCCAGCGAGGTCACCTCCGCACTGGACGGTGTGTCGCGCGCATTCAGCGAAGTGCTGCCGCAGTCGCCGGCCACCCGGGAGAAGTCTTCGGACGACAAGGCCGCCCAGGCCGCCGCCGACGCCGCGCGGGCCGCAGAAGCCGCTGCCGAGGCCCTTGCCGACGCCGCCCAAGCCGAGGCGCCCTCGGCACGCCCCTCGGCCGACCCCCTCGCCGGTCCTGGGTGAGAACCGGCGCACCCTCCGCGGGGTCCGGCCCGTCTCAGGCTGCGCCCGTGGGATCCGTCGATCCGGCGGCGCGGCGGTATTCGGCGTTGATCCGCTGGGCTTCTGCGAGCTGGTCCTCGAGGATGACGATGCGGCAGGCGGCCTCGACGGGGGTGCCCCGGTCGACGAGTTCACGGGCTCGGGCCGCGATGCGCAGCTGGTACCGGGAGTAGCGCCGATGTCCGCCTTCGGAGCGGAGCGGGGTGATCAGGCGGGCCTCGCCGATGGCACGGAGGAAGCCCGGGGTGGTGCCGAGCATCTCGGCGGCCCGGCCCATGGTGTAGGCGGGGTAGTCGTCGTCATCGATACGGCCGAAGGAGTCAGCTGCTGCCGTCATTGCACCTCTTTGTGGAACATGTGGAGGGGCCTTGACGCCGTCCCGCCACCAGGGCCCCGAAGGGACTGCTACTCCCTTCTGGCGGCCCTCGTCCGCGCCGACCTCTTGTTTCCTCGCAATGGTTGTGGTGTGTCGAGGTCGAAGATATACGGATCCGGTCATGCCAGGCATGGTCCCGCTCCGTGGGCCGGCAGGGGCAGCGCCCGAACGAAGGCCGGCGGCAGTCCGGGCGGGTGAGATAGAGGTCGGTTCCATGCCGAACGTCGACCTGGCGGCGCGTCAGTGCCAGGACGGCCGGGATGTGCCGCTTGCCGTCCACGGACGGCAGACCACGGGAAGCCGCACCGGGCGCCCCACTCGATGAGGGCTCGGCCGGCATGCGCCGACCGAGCCCTCATGCCGCCATGGTCGGGCCAGTGCGTCGTCCCGACCCCGGCTACCCGGCGGTGGGGACGCCGAGCAGGGCCGACGCTTCCTGGAGCGGGGTGAGCCCGGGCGCCGGTGCCGCGGCAGGGAGGGCGCGGCAGGTGAAGCCGAGGCGCGTCATGGCCCGGAGGACCTCGCCGGCGGTGAAGTCACGGCGGTCCTGCCGGGTGATGACCTCGCCCACTTGCATGACGGGGTAGTGGCGGCGGCCGATGATCACGGACTCACCGGTGACCGGCTCGGGCCTGACGCCCTTCATCGACGCCACCACCCCGGTCTTGGACAGGTCGAACGCGAAACGGGCGATGACGCAGCGCATGGTGCCTCGCAGGAGGAGTGGGAAGCGATGGGACCGGTGGGCGACGGGTCAGCGTGAGCGCGTGAGAACACCCACGGCGCAGCCGTGCTCGTCGACGACGGGCACGGCCGCGAGCTGCCCGTGGCGCATGACGTGCTGCGCTTCGGTCATCTTGGTCATCGGCGAGGCGAACGGCCCGCCGTCACCGGCGACCTCCCGCAGGCGGACCTGATCGGTGTAGCCGTGGCCGTCACGGACGGCGGTGAGCTGGGCATGGGTGACCAGACCCGTGCACCGGCCGTCCTCGTCGCAGACGACCAGATGCCCGGTACGGGCGCTGGCCATGACCGACAGGGCCACCTCGACGGTCATGTCGTCCCAGACCTGCGGTCCGGGCACGTCCATGACGTCGGCCACGGTTCCGTGGGCGGAATCCGCAGGGCGTGGCAAGTCGTGTGCCAGGGTCAAGAAGTGCCTCCTGGAGAAGTTGATGGGCGGCGTGACGGGGAAAGTGCTAGGCCGTGTCGTCAAAGGAGCGCCGGCCGCCCGGAGGGCGGGCCCAGCGGCGTCTGGTGCGGTGCATCGTAAGGCGGAGAGTCGTCCTCGTAGTGGGCTACTCGGACGATTCGACAACGCAGCGAGGTGCCGTGCCAGGCGCCGCCGGGCAGGCGGGACTTTGACGACACGGCCTAGGCCACCGCGTCGTAGGCGGGCCGCCGCTGGGCCGTGCGGCGTGCTGCCCCGCCGGTGCGGCGGTCCTGAGCGGTGGCACGGCTGCGCCCGCCGCGGGAGGCTGGGGCGCCGTTTTTGCGTTCGGCCGCCGGTGCGGTGATGACGACCGGGATGCCCGAGGGGGTCTGCGCGCCGGTGATGCGGATCAGATCGTCCCCGGACGGGTGGACCTCGGTGGTGTGCGGGCGGATTCCGGCGTGCTGCATGAGACGGGCCATGTCGCGGCGCTGGTTGGGCGTGACCAGTGTGACCACGATGCCGGACCGGCCGGCGCGGGCCGTGCGGCCGCCCCTGTGGAGGTAGTCCTTGTGGTCGTTGGGCGGGTCCACGTTGACGACCAGGTCGAGGTTGTCGACGTGGATCCCGCGTGCGGCGACGTTGGTCGCCACCAGGACGGTCACGTGTCCCGTCTTGAACTGGGCCAGGGTCCGGGTGCGCTGCGGCTGCGACTTGCCGCCGTGCAGCGCGGCGGCGCGGACGCCGCTTCTGAGCAGGTGCTCGGTCAGCCTGTCGACGGCGTGCTTGGTGTCCAGGAACATGATCACCTGACCCTCTCGCGCCGCGATCTCGGTTGTCGCCTGGTGCTTGTCGGCGGCGTGCACGTGCAGCACGTGGTGCTCCATCGTGGTGACCGCGCCCGCGGAGGGATCCACGGAGTGGACCACCGGGTCGTGCAGGTAGCGGCGGACCAGACGGTCGACGTTGCGGTCCAAGGTGGCCGAGAACAGCATTCGCTGCCCCTCGGGGTGCACCTGGTCCAGCAGCGCTGTGACCTGCGGCATGAAGCCCATGTCGGCCATCTGGTCGGCCTCGTCCAGGACGGTCACGGCGACTCGGTCCAGTCGGCAGTCGCCGCGCTCGACGAGGTCCCTCAGCCGGCCGGGCGTCGCGACGAGGACCTCCGACCCGCTGCGCAGCGCGCCGGCCTGACGGCCGATCGGCATCCCGCCGACCGCGGTGGCCAGCCGCAACCTCATCGAACGGGCGTAGGGGGCAAGCGCGTCGGTGACCTGCTGGGCCAACTCCCGGGTGGGTACGAGCACCAGGGCCAGAGGCTGCCGGGGCTCGGCGCGCTGCCCGGCGGTACGGGCCAGCAGCGCGAGGCCGAAGGCGAGGGTCTTGCCGGAACCGGTCCGCCCGCGGCCCAGCACGTCACGGCCCGCGAGGGAATTGGGCAAGGTCGCCGCCTGGATCGGGAACGGCACGGTCACGCCTTCGGCGGTGAGCGCGGCCAGCAGCGGCCGCGGCATGTCGAGATCGGCGAACGCCCCGGCGGCGGGCAGTGCCGGAGTCGCCGTGTCCGGCAGGGCGAACTCTGCCTGCGGTGCGGCGGGGCGACGGCGTCGGCCGCCGGAACGGCTCGGGTCGGTGAAACGGTCGTTCGTACGTGTACGGCTCATGCAGAACCTTCCTTGAAGCGGCCGCATCAAGGGATTCCGCTGCGATGAGCAGGACGGGGAATCGCAAGAATGGGCCAAGCAAATGCGATGGCGAATTCAGCCGGCGGGAGAAGTCCGCGGGCCGAGGCGCCGAACGGGTGGGGTGATCTGGTCCGCGTCCGAAAGACCGGGGTTACGGGCGTCGGGGAGCTCTGACGGATGTGCATCCGGAGTCCGACGGGAGCGTCCGTTGCCGGTGGGATCGCGGCACCCTCAAAATCGTGGGACCAGTGAGGTCGTCACGGCGTCATCAGGGCAGGGTGCGTCCTGATGTGCAGCAAGCTGGGGCCCGCACCCAAGGTGCGGGCCCCAGCTGCGATGCGTGCGCTCAGCGTCAGGCGGGAACGATGTTCTCGGCCGTGGGGCCCTTCTGGCCCTGCGCGATGTCGAAGCTCACCTTCTGGCCCTCCTGCAGCTCGCGGAAGCCCTGGGCGGCGATGTTCGAGTAGTGGGCGAACACGTCAGCGCCGCCACCGTCCTGCTCGATGAAGCCGAAACCCTTTTCCGCGTTGAACCACTTCACGGTGCCAGTAGCCATGTGGTGCATCTCCTTTGGGGCAGTGCCCGGAATCCGTACTGTACGGACCCCGCGTCGCCGCGATGATTGCCCCGCCAGCAAATGAACCGGAATTTTGGGAACCACAACTGCAACTTATTCGAGAGTAGCATGGCGCGATCGGCTGTGCACGGTTAATAACCGGGCGCGGCCGTGGCGTGTGAGAAACCTCATCGCGCGTTGCGCCAATTTCTCACTTCGCGAGCACAGATATTCAGCGTCCCGGAACACACCGTTCGGCACGTTGCGCCGCGCACCACAGCCCGGCGGCGGTCGGCCCTCCGTCTCGCGAGCCCCCGCGCGCACGGCCGGATCCGAGGCGCGCCTGCTGGCGGACCTGTCTACCCGGGCGACCCGCGGGTGGCCGAAGATCCGGTCGGTATGACGGGAAGGAAACGCCTCACGCCAGTGTTGGACAGGTCTGTCTAGCGAAAATGAACAGACCGGTCTACTCAAGATGGGGACGGTGGCATGCCCGAGCAGCCCACCTCGCAGGACCGCGGCAACGTGGTCACCACGCCGGCGGCCGATACCGGTCCGGTCGGCGCGGAGACAGGGGGCCCGGCCCCGCTCACCTCGGCCGCGCCCAAGGGGAGAGGGCGTGTCGCAGGCGGCGTACTGCCTCAGCGCGTGGCCTTCTACCTCCTGGCGTCGATCGTCGTGTCGTTCCTGGCGGGTTCAAGCGCCCCCACCCCGCTCTACGCGGTCTACCAGGCGGAGTGGGGCTTCAGCCCGGTGACCACCACGCTGGTGTTCGGCGTGTACGCGATCGCGGTCCTGGTCTCGCTGCTCACCCTGGGACGGCTGTCGGACCACCTGGGCCGCCGCCCGGTCCTGCTCGCGGCCCTCGCCGCACAGGCGGCCGCGATGGTGGTGTTCGCGACGGCCCACGGCGTGCCGGAACTGATGATCGGCCGGGTGGTCCAGGGACTGTCCACCGGTGCCGCGCTGGGCGCGATCGGGGCCGGGATGCTGGACATCGACCGCCGCCGCGGGACCGTCGCGAACTCCTTCGCCCCCGGTCTCGGCACCGCCACCGGCTCCTTGGCGTCGGCGTTCCTCGTGCAGTACCTTCCCGCGCCGACACACCTGGTCTACCTGGCCCTGCTCGTCGTGATGGCCGTGCAGGCACTGGGGGTCGTCCTGATGCGGGAGACCCTCACACCCACCCCGGGCGCGCTCGCCACCCTGGTCCCGGACGTGAAGCTCCCCAGGACCGTGCGGCGCGCCGTCCTCAACGCCGCCCCGGTCCTGTTCGCGGTCTGGGCCCTGGCGGGCTTCTACGCCTCCCTGGGCCCGGCGCTCGTGCGGACCCTCACCCACTCCACGTCGGCCGTCTACGGCGGACTGGCCCTGTTCGTCCTGGCCGGGGTGGCCGCGGCCGCCACCCTCGTACTGCGTACGGCACCCGCCCGCGGCGTCATGGTCGGCGGAATCATCAGCCTCGTCGTCGGCGTCGGCCTCACCCTGCTCTCGGTGCAGAACGGCTCGCCCGCCCTGTTCTTCACCGGCTCGGCCATCGCCGGCATCGGATTCGGCAGCGGCTTCCAGGGCGGCATCCGCACCGTGATTCCGCTGACCGCCGCCCACGAACGTTCCGGAGTGCTGTCCCTGCTCTACGTGGTGTCCTATCTGGGGATGGGAGTGCCGTCGGTGATCGCCGGCTACCTCGTCGTCCACGCCGGCGGCCTGCTCGCCACCGCCCGCGAGTACGGCGCGGCCGTCATCGTCCTGGCACTGCTGGCCCTGCTCGGTCTGCTGACGGAACGGCGCAGCAGCCGTTCGCGACCCGTGATTGCCTAAAGTGAGCCTCGAGGCCCGGAAGATGGCACGAACCAGCAGGGAGGCCGGGATGGTTGCCGACAGCACCAGGGCGCACGACGCGCGCACCGAGGTCAAGGCTCCGGCACGCGAGCGACTGCTGTCCGCCGCCAACGAGCTCTTCTACGCCGAGGGTGTGCAGAGCGTCGGGATCGACCGGATCATCGAACGCGCCGGGGTGGCCAAGGCCTCGCTCTACAACACGTTCGGCAGCAAGGACGAGTTGGTCCACGCGTACCTGAAGTCCCGGCACGCCGCCACCTCCGCCCGCCTCCTCGCCGCCCTCGAGCGCTTCGAGAACCCCCGCGACCGGCTGCTCGGCGTCTTCGACGCGCTGACGGAGTCGTTCAAGGGCCCCAGCTACCGCGGCTGCGCGTTCATCGCCGCGAGCGCGGAGGCCGAGCCGGGCAGCAGCACAGAACAGGCCTCCAACGACTACCGGGCATGGGTAAGGGGCCTGTTCACCGACCTCGCCCGGCAAGCCGGCGTTCCCGACCCGGAGACCCTCGGCCGCCGTCTGCACCTGCTCTACGACGGGTGCGCGGTCTCGGTCCGCATGGACGGCGACCCCGGCGCCGCCGCCGCGGCCCGGGCCGCCGCCGAGGTCCTCCTGGACGCCGCCCTGACCCCGGCGCCGCAGGCCGGCCAGCGGGGCTGAGGCATACGGCAGCGGGGTTGTCGCCTGGGCTTCAGGAACTCATCGCGGCTCGGTCGGAGTCGCTGCGCAGGACGCAGAATTCGTTGCCTTCGGGGTCGGCAAGGACCGCCCAGCCAGAGCCGTCGGGATTCCGGAGATCGGCGACCAAGGTGGCACCGAGGCCCAGCAACCGTTCCACCTCCTGCTCGCGCGAGGTCTCAGGGCGCAGACACAGATGGATCCGGTTCTTGATCTTCTTGGGCTCGGACACCTGGTTGAAGTACAGCACCGGGCCCTCCGCGAGCACCACCTGAGTCTCCCGGTCACCCGGCTTGTCCTCCGGATGCAGCGGACGGCCGGTCACCCCGCTCCAGAACCGGGCCAACCCGTAGGCGTCCGCACAGTCAATCGCCACGTTCTGCAAGACCGAAACCATGCGCGCAAGCCTTCCCGACTCCCGCCCCGGGACGCCACCGAGTTCTCAGGCGCACGGCCGCCGGCGGCCGTGCGAGGAGGCTGAGGACGGCGCGGCACGTACGGATGTTTCCGGCGTTGGCCTCCTCAGCACTCTCCGCTGTCCGAACAGCGGCTCAGCGGTAGTCCTCGGGGTGGCCCTGCATCCAGCGGTTGATCCGGTCGCGCGTCGCCACGAGTTCGTCCTGGTGCGCCTTGAGGTTCTCGAAGGAGGTGTCCGCGCCGAGGACGTCGCGCAGATCCGTCATCCAGGCGAGGGGCTCGCTGAAGTGGCCGGGGCCCTGGGGATCGGCCTTCATCGCGGCGTCGAGTTCGGCGAGTTCGGTGTGCACCCGGGTCAGGAAGTACTCACACTCGCCCCGCGCTGTGGTGGCGGTGCAGCCGGAGTGGTAGGTGGCCTGCAAGGTGGCGAAGGCGTCGCGTACCTTCTCCACCGGTCCCGCCGGCTCGGCAGCCGAAGCGGACGCGGACGCGGACGCCGAAGCGGCCGCCGGCGCGGGGGTGCCGCCGGCTGCCCGGTCCGTGCCGGTGTCCGACGGGGCAGAGCACGACAGCAGCAGCGCGGCGAGCGGGAGGGCGAGCAACGTGGCGCCGGGCAGGCGTCGTCCGGGTTCTTTGATCATGGCGGATACGACGTACGCCGGGACCGCACGGTTCCCGACGGCGTACGGGGAAACCGCCGCGACTACTGCTGCAGGGCGTAGCGGAAGACGCGGGAGTCCCGTACCTCGAAGCCGAGCCGCTCGTACAGCCGGTTCGCCGCCTGCCGCGAGGGGCGCGAGGTGAGATCCACCGTGCGGGCTCCCGCCGCGTCGGCCAGGCGAACGGCCTCCTCGGTGAGGGCGGCCCCGACGCCGTAACCGCGGGCGGCCTCATCGACCACCACGTCCTCGATCCAGGCCCGCATCCCGGTCGGCAGGGGAAACAGGACCAGCGTGAGCGTTCCGACGACACGGCCGTCGACCCGTGCCACCAGCACGGTGTTCGCCTCGGCGGCCAGGAGCCGTCGCAGCGTCTCGTGGGTCAGCGGGGCGGCGCTGCGGGACAGTTGGGGCAGCAGGCGGGTGAACGCCTCGACCATCTCGTCGTCCGCCTCGCGGACGACCGCAACCTCAAGGCTCATGATCCGGTTCCTATCCAGGCTGTCACGGCACCGGACGGCTTCTGCGACGCCCGGAGGTGCGGCCTCGTACGGCCACCGCACCAGTCTTCTCACGATCGGCCGGGGCGGCCATTCCTGCTCATCCAGACGTGGGCAGGGTTGTCGGTGTCACGATCGAGTCCTCCGGCCGCGGGCCGGCCGGGCGATTCAGAGGGCCCCGGTCCGGCAACCGGGTGCGGTTCGTGTGGTCCTGCTGCTTCCGCCTTCCCCGCGCTCAGCCGCCGTCCTCGCCGTCCCCGGTCATGTCGTACTCGTCCACGTCGAGCACGGCGCCGGTGGCGCTGAGGAAGTCCAGGACGCCGCGGTCCAGGTGCCAGCCGAACAGGTTGGGGGCATCCGCGCGATCGGGCTGGTCCGGGTCGGTGTCGTCGAAATGGCGTACGAGCTGGAGAACCGCTCCGCCGCCGTGGTCGGCCAGGCGGTCGGCGAGGTCGGCGATGCGGTCCGTATGGGGCCGGAGCCTGTCGAGAATGCGGGCGATCTGCTCGTCGACGCACAGGTTGGGTTCCTGGCAGACGGCCTTCCAGCAGTGGCTGACCGGAACAGCTCTCGGTGTGGTGCGTTTGCTGCCGCGAATGGACACTTCGTCAGGAGCGATGCCCAGGTGCGCGGTCATCTCATCTGCCGAGGTATGCCGGCTGAACAGCGCGAAATAGGCGTACTGGCGAAGAGGCATCCCGGGAGGATAGCCGCGCGGGAGGCGGGCCGAGCAGGACTGTTCGGTGCCCCGGGGCCGGGCGTCACGCGCCGCCATCCCCCTTCCAGGAGCGAGCGCATGCGCCCGGCACAACGGCGTCAGTCGCCGTCGCGGTGGTACGCGGCAAGGAGGAAGGTCCAGATCTCGCTGATGGTGGGGAAGCAGGCGACGGCGTGCCGCAGCCGCTTGAGGGGGATCTCGCCTGCGACGGCGACGGTCGCGGAGTGCAGCAGTTCGCTGACGCCGTGGCCGACGAAGGTCACCCCGAGCAGGACCTCGCGGTCGGTGTCGACGACCATCCGGGCGTGACCGCGGTAGCCGTCGGCGTAGAGGTTGGCGCCCTGGGCGGCGGTGAAGTCCAGGTCGATGACCTTGACGGGGAGACCGGCCTCCGCGGCCTGTGCTGCGGACAGGCCCACCGCGCCCGCTTCGGGGTCGGTGAAGAAGACCTGCGGTACCGCGTGCTGATCGGCCGTGGTGGCGTGGTCGCCCCACGGGGCGTCGTCCAGGGGACGGCCGGCGGCACGCGCGCCGATGGCGTCGCCGGCGGTGCGTGCCTGGTACTTGCCCTGGTGGGTGAGGAGGGCGCGGTGGTTGACGTCGCCGAGCGCGTACAGCCAGTCGCCCGGGACCTCGCGGACCAGGCACGTGGTGTCGGCGTCCAGCCAGGACCCCGGGGTGAGGCCCACGGTGTCCAGACCGATGTCGTCGGTCAGCGGGGCGCGTCCGGTGGCGAACATGATCTCGTCCGCTTCCAGTTCACTGCCGTCGTCCAGGATGCAGGTGACCGGCCCGGCGGGGTCGGGGCGGCGCAGGGAGGTCACCTGGACGCCGATGCGGACCTGCGCGCCGGCGTCGGTCAACCCGTCTGCGACGAGCTCGCCGGCGAACGGCTCCATCCGGGGGAGCAGAGGACGCCGGGCGAGGAGGGTGACCTGGGAGCCCAGGCCCTGCCAGAGGGTGGCCATCTCCACCCCGACCCCGCCACCGCCGACGACGATCAGGCGGCCGGGGACGGTGCTGGAGTCGGTGCCGTGCCGGTTGGTCCACGGCCGGGCTTCCTCGATGCCGTCGATGTCGGGCAGCACCGGGCGGCTGCCGGTGGCGATGGCGACCGCGTGCCGCGCCGCAAGGGTGTGGCGGGTGCCGTCCGCCGCGGTGACGGTCACCTTCCGCGGTCCGTCGAGCCGGCCGTGGCCGCGGAAGAGGTCGGCGCCGATGGACTTCACCCAGCGCGCCTGGCCGGTGTCGTCCCAGTCGGTGACGTAGTGGTCCCGGCGGGCGAACACCCTGCCGGTGTCCAGCGACCCGGTCACGGCCTGCCGGGCGCCGTCGACCCGCCGCGCGTCGGCGACGGCGATGACCGGCCGCAGCAGCGCCTTGCTGGGCACGCACGCCCAGTACGAGCACTCTCCGCCCACCAGTTCCCGTTCCACCACGGCCACCGAGAGTCCCGCGGCGCGGGCGTGGTCGGCGACGTTCTGCCCGACCGGGCCTGCTCCCAGCACGATCACGTCGTATGTGTCGTGATCCTGGATCCCGGATGCTTCGGTCATTGCTGCCTCACTTCAATTTCGGTGCTGATCCGCAGGTGGCATCGCGGAGCGTCCTACGACCGGACGCGCAGCGAATGCAATTCCCCTCGACGCGTTCCCATGCCTTCCCTCCTGACGGTCGGCCTGCCAATTGCGTGGCCACCGTCCCGACGCCACGTGCGGTACGGCCGCCCTGCGGGCGGTAGAGCATCGGGCCTACGGGCTCAGTGTCGCAGCCCCAGTCCGTCGTTGTGCGGATGCCCGGGGAGAATTTCATTCGATTTACTTGTGGCCGGGTTTCATCATTCGAATGGCTCACAAATCATCGTCCGTCGCCCAGGACGCAGCCGGGCGGATGAACGCCCACGTGCGGTCCCTCCCCAGCGGACCTGCACCGATGGTGACCGCGGCCGCGGCCTCGGCGACCTTGCTGCACGAGGCGCCCTGCGAACTGCGCTGACCGTCAACGGCGTCCAGGCAGCTGGTGCCGCCGAAGTCCTGCAGGAGTCCGACATTGAACGGCGGTATCGCCTGGACCCGCGGATCAGGCTGGTGAATTGCCGTGGAAGTTTCGCCGACGCTTTGCCGAACTAATCGGCCCGGCAGGGCATTTGTTTGACGCAGGTCACACGGGCGGGGTTCTGGGACGAGGTACAGTTACATGTAGTTGACCGTTAAACCAGTCCTGATTGGTGTGCTTGTCGATGACCGAGAATCGTCCCAACTCGTCTTCCGAGACCGAGAATGCCGGTGTCCTCATGCAAATGCTCAGCGGCTACTGGGTGACTCAGATCGTCCGGGCCGCGGTCGAGCTCTCCCTTCCTGACCATCTGGCTGATGGGCCCCTTGCCGCAGAGGACATCGCCGAGCGCGAGGCCAGCGATCCCGCGACCACCTACCGGCTGCTGCGGGCTTGCGCTTCCCTGGGCCTGGTGGCCTACGAAGGCGAGCGCCGGTTCTCCGGTACCCCCCTGAGCCGGCTGCTCCGTAGCGGGGTGCCGAACACCCTGCGGGAGGTGGCGCTCACGTGGGGCGGGCCCTCCCACTGGCGTGCCTGGGAGCGGTTCCCGGAGGCCGTCCGCAAGGGGGGTACCCAGATCGAAAGCGCGCTGGGCACGGACTTCTTCACCTACCTCGGCGACAACCCTGCCGAGGCGGAGCTCTTCTCGGTCGCCATGTCCGGCATGGCGGAACGGCTGAACGGCGACCTCACCGAGGCGCTCGACACCACCGGCACCACGGTCGCGGTCGATGTCGGCGGCGGCACGGGGGCGCTCGTGCAGGGGCTCCTGCAGGCGAACCCGGACCTCCGAGGGCAGAGCCTGGACCTGCCCCACGCCGCTGCCGGCGCGCAGGCGGCAGCCGAGAAGCGGGGGGTGGGCGACCGGTTCACCGCGGTCACCGGAGACTTCTTCGAGTCCGTTCCGCCGGCCGACCTGTACCTGCTCAAGATGGTTCTGCACGACTGGAACGACGCCGACTGCGTCAGGATCCTCGAGAACTGCCGTGCTTCCGCACGGCCGGGCGCGCGGGTCGTGGTGGTGGAGAACGTGATCGGGGAGATCGGAGCGCCCGGCTTCGAGCCCCTTGCGGACATGCACATGCTTGCGATGCTGTCGGGGCAGGAGCGGGACCTCCCCGAGTTCGACGCGCTCTTCGCCGCATCCGGGTGGCGGCGCACCGCCGTCACCCCGACGGGCTTCCAGTTCAAGATCATCGAGCTGGAGGCGGTCTGAGACTCCGGAACCCCAACTCCCGACTCCCACCTCCCGCGCCAGACATGCGGGAACGAGCCGACCGGTCCCCACCGTTCCCTGCGGTGGGGACCGGAGCCACGAGCTCTGAACCCGGCCTCCTACTCGGTGCGCAGGGCCGTGGCGGTGCGGGCCCTGGCGGCCCAGCCGGCGGGCAGCAGCGCGCCGAGGGCGGCGATGAGCAGGCCGCCGAGCGCGAGCGGCAGCAGTTCGGCCGCGTGGTAGACGGCGATGACCGAACCGGGCAGGCGCAGCCCCACGCTGTCGCCCATCGCGGGGATGACCCAGCCGTGCAGGGCCACGCCCAGCGGAACGCCCAGGGCGCCCGCGACCAGTCCGGTCACGACGACCGAGGTGACGACCATCGCGACGGTCTGACGGGGGGTCATGCCGAGCGCCTTGTGGACACCGAGTTCCCGGACGCGTTCGCGGGTGTCGAGCAGTACGCCGTTGAGCACGCCGAGCACGGCGACGGCGACGAGCATCAGCGTGAGGACCGCGGACAACGCGTTGAGCGTGACGACCATGTCGCTGCCCGAGTCGAGCCCGCCGGCCCGGGCGGTGACCCCCAGCGGTCCCAGGTGCTTGTTCAGCGACTTGACGTAACCGGTCACGTCCGTGCCCGGCGCGACCGCGATGTGATGGCTCGTCTCCGCCAGGTCGGGATGCGCGGACGCCAGGGTCGAGGCGTCGGTGAAGACCTGCATGCCGCCCTTGCGGGTGTCCAGGACCTCACCGACGATCCTGACCGTGACCGGCTCGGCCAGGCCGTTCAGGGTGACGGTGTCGCCGGTGCGGGTGCCGGTGGCGGTCAGGAACGGCGTCGGGACCACGGCCTCGCCGGGCCCGTCGATCCATCGGCCCGAGACCATCGTGTAGCCGCCCCAGGAGGCGTCGCCGGTGAAGGCGATCACGTCGACGGTGCCCGTCAGGCCGGACACGGTCGCCCGTACCGTCGCGGCCCTGTAGTACCTCCCGGTTCCCGCGGCGGTCCCGATGGCCGCGGCGACCGCGGCGGGATCGGCTGAGGGCTGGGCGGGCCGCTTCTCAGGGCCGGGGCCTTGAGGCCCGAAGTCCGGCAACGGCGCGGGCACGACGACATCGGCGGCGTCGTGTGCCCTGGCCTTCATCACCTGGCCGAGCGAGGCGCTCATCCCCACGGTGAACGTGACCGCGACGGCGCCGAACAGGATCGCCGTGCCCATGGCCAGCGCGCGGGCGGGCCGCACGAAGGGCCGGACCAGGCCCAGGGCCACCGGCTGCGGCACCGGCAGCCGTCCGGCCAGGCGTGCCGCCCACCGGCCGCGCCCTGCCGTACCGGTACGCCCCACGGCGAGCGCGTCGACCGTGCGCAGTCGGCCGGCCCGCCAGGCACTCGCCCACGCGGTGGCCGCCACCAGGACGAGCACCCCGGCGATCACCGCCACGTCGACCCGGGGCGCGACGGCCAGGGACACGGTGCCGTACACCTCCCCGGTCTCGGCCAGTACGGGGACGGCGAGCAGGTGGCCGGCGAGGACACCGAGGGCCGTGCCGACGGCGGCCGGGATCAGCGCCTGGCCCACGTAGGCCCGCACGACCTGGGCCGGGGTGAAGCCGAGGGCCTTGAGGATGCCGATGCGCCGCGTCCCCATGCCGACGGCCGACGCGACGACGTTGCCGACGATGAGCACCGACATCACCAGGCCCAGGGCGCCGAACGCGACGAGGAACGGGACGTAGAGGGCGGTGTCGCGCTCGGCGTTCTTCTTGACGGTGAGCCATGACTGTGCGCCGACGGCCGATCCCGGCGGCAGGGATCCCGTCACGGCCTTGCCGTCCGCGGTGATCTGCGCGGCGGTGCCCGCGTCGGTGAAGCGGTACAGCATCTGGTAGCCGCCGCTGCCGGGTGCGGTGAGCGCCGGCATCTGGGACGGAACCACCCAGGCGTCGGCGGTCTGCGTGACCGAACGGGCCACACCGACGACCGTCAGCGCCGGGCCGCCGGACAGATCGGGGAAGGTGATCTCCATGCCCATGGTCGGGATGAGGGAGGAGTCGGGGGACAGGACGATCTCGCCGTCACGCGTGGGCCACCGCCCGTCGAGCAGCGCCACCTCGTCCACGTCCCGGCCGGCATCGCCCCGGCCGACCACGGTCATCGGCCACCCGGGGCCCGCCCCGTCGGACCGCGGGGTGACCGTCGCCGTACGGAACGGCCCGGCCGCACCGCTCACCCCTTCGGCGTCCCTGGACGCCGACAACTGCCCGGCGCTCACCTTGCCCGCGTCGAACTGCACGGACAGGTGCGCACCGTGCTGCCGGGCGAAGGCGTCCTCGAAGGGCGCGCCGGACACCACGAGCAGCGATCCGCCGAGGACGGAGGCGGCCACCGCCATCATCGTGGCGAGCCCGATCACCAGGGTCTGCACCCGGCGCCGTCGCACCCCCGAGCGCACCACCGCGCCGAGCGCGCTCATCGGACGGCCTCCGGGGCGACGGCCTCCGGGGCGACGGCCTGCGACCGGGCGTCCTCGGTGATCCGGCCGTCGGCGATCCGGACCGTACGGCTTGTGCAGGACCGGGCCAACGACAGGTCGTGCGTGACCACGACGATGGTCTGGCCCTCGGCGTTGAGGCCGGCGAGCAGCCTGCTGACGTCCTGTCCGGCCGCCGTGTCCAGGGCCCCGGTCGGCTCGTCGGCCAGGAGCAGCGCCGGCCGGTTCACCAACGCCCGGGCCACCGCGACGCGCTGCCGTTCGCCGCCGGACAGCCGCCCCGGGTAGGCGCGGGCGTGCCGGTCGACGCCCAGCAGTTCCAGGAGTTCCGCCGCCCGGCGGTCCGCCGCGCCACGTGCCATGCCCGCCAGGCGCGCCGGCAGGACGACGTTGTCGGTGACGGTCAGATCGTCGAGCAGGTTGAAGAACTGGAAGACCATGCCGATCTTCGACCGCCGGAACAGCGCCGATCCGGCCTCGCCCAGCTGGTCCACCCGCACCCCGTCCACGGTGACGGTCCCCGTGTCGGGCCGGTCCAGGCCCGCGATCAGATTGAGCAGTGTGGACTTGCCGCTGCCGGAGGGGCCGAGGATCGCGACGGACTCGCCGGGCCGCACGGTCAGCGCCGCCTCGTGCAGGGCGGGCGGGCCGTCGTCGTATCGGCGGCTCACCTCGCGCAGTTCGATCACCGGCACGGTCATGGAGGGCTCCTCGGGTAGGCGCGGTCGGCTGCGTGAACGCTAGGAGCGGGCCCGGCCCGCACGCGTCGCCCGCCCGGACCCATTGCGGTACCGCGCCGGGACGATCCCCGGAAACGTCATCCCTGCGATGTAGGCGGGCGATGTACCCGGAGCAGTGGGAATGACCACCGGGACGGACTCCGCGGATCCGCGCGGCCGCGACAATGAACCGGTGATGGACGTACCTACGACGCGGGAGCGGCTGAGGGAGGCCGCCCGCCGCACGGTCCGCGACGCCAGGCTGCCGAGCGGTCCACCGCTGCGGCCCACGCGGCGCGCCTGGCAGTTCGACCTGCTGCTGACCCTGGTCATCGGGATCTCCACCGTCTACTACGGCATCGACAACGCCGACAACGTCGTGATGCGGGAGATCGCACCCGGCGTGGTGCGGGTCATACCGCGCCCGTCCGGCCCCGGCGGCATGGCCTTCATGGTGACCCTCGCGGCCGTCGCCTCGGGTGCCCTGGCCCTGCGCCGCCGCTACCCGCTCGCCGTGCTGTGTGTCGTGACGGCCGCGACCCTGGCGACACCGCAGAGCGTCCTGCGGCTGACCTTCTACGCGTTCGTCATCGCCGTCTACAGCGCAGCCGTGTTCAGCCCGTACCGGGTGGCGACCCTGGCGGCGCTGCCGGTGTCGGTCGTCCTGGTCGGCACCTCGGGGAACTCGGTGACCCCGATCGTCCCCAACGAATACATCGCCTTGCTGATCCTGGTCCCGATGGCCGTGGCCGCCGTCGGACTGCGCACCTGGAAGCTCCGCACCGACGAGGGCCGCACCCGGCTCTCCGCGCTGGAACGCGAGCAGGGCGAGGCGCTGCGCCGGGCCGTCGAGCACGAGCGGGCCAGGATCGCCCGCGAACTGCACGACGTCGTCACGCACAACGTCAGCGTGATGATCATCCAGGCGGGCGCCGCCCGCAAGATCATGGAAACCTCCCCCGAGCAGGCCGGCGAGGCGCTGCTCGCCGTCGAGGCGGGCGGCCGGGCGGCCATGACCGAACTGCGCCACGTCATGGGACTGCTCACCATGGCCGGGCAGGGCGAGGACACGGACGAAGGCGCAGACCTGGACCTGGCCGGCACCGCGGCGGAACTGGCCCCGCAACCCGGCCTGGACCAGCTGGAATCGCTGGTCGGACGGGTCCGCGACACCGGACTGCCCGTCGACCTGACCGTCACCGGGCCGCCCCGCCCC